>CACZAK010000005.1 GCA_902779075.1 uncultured bacterium
GACACCTGACACCCGCCGCTCGAAGCGCCCGACGAAGGCGACGCTGGGGCTCGGAAAACGCCCGAAATCACCTTAAGTTAGCGGCATTCAGGTCTGACCGGTTTTCTCCACGGCTAAAAGGCCGTCTTGCTCGTTGCCTTATTGCACAGAATCGAGTTCTGCCATAGTTGTCTCATCCAGAAGCATGCTACAGCGACGTACCGTTACGATGTAGCAGACGTCGTCCGCCTTCCGGTAAATGAGCCTGAAGTTCTTTCGCACAAGAATCTCAAGATAGGGGGCATCTGGAAATTCGGGAAGGCAATGCCCCATACTGGGGAAATCTGCTAGGTTCTCTGCTTCATCGAAGATATCGGACGCCCATTTCCATGCGATTTCAGGAGAACACGATTGTTCGGCAATATACCGAGCCTGTTCCCTCACGCAGTCTATCGCATGGTCTGACCACTTGACCGTAGCCATCAGACGGACACTCCCAGGTCGGCGGCTATGGCGCGACGGGCCTCATCGGTAGAATGGACACGCCCTGCGGCTATGTCCTGCTCCCCCTTGCAGATGTCCATCATTAAATCGAGCTTGTCAATGAGTTTCTGGTAATCACCGACATCGAGGAACACGTTGGCGGCGCGTCCATTCTGCGTCACAACGATAGGCCTGTGCGTCTGCCGCGTCTGCGACATGAGACGCGTTACGTCCGCCCTGAAAGACGAAAGAGGAACGATGTCCTCGGCATAATTGACTTGCGGCATAATTCTCCTTTGATTGGCTGGCGGATAGTTTACAATATTACGTACCGAAAATCAATGTGACATTTGTAATGTTTTTCTAAAACTGGTGACGGCACCCCGCGCTCTTACAGGCGACGGCTCAACGAGCGCACCACCTTGGAGATGCGCATCTACGAGCGCACCCTCCGCGAGCTGGAAAACGAGAAATCGCCTGAGGTCTGGGATGAGAAAAGCGCCGCCCTCCGCCGCCTCGGCTTGCGCACGATCCCCAACCCGAACGAGTGAGAAATAGAGGCCGCTATCACCCCATCCCTTGTACTACGACTAAGATTGCCAATTGGCACCTTGGTCGCCCAGCGCAGGCTACGCCCACGCCGACGGGCGGTGAATCGTGTTACCGTTTGGGATTGGCACAAGATCGGGCAACTGGCAGCGAGCAGGAAGATCGCGGGGAATGTGCGCGTAGTAGGAAGCGACTCGGTTCAAATGTTCGGAGACGGCTGTGTGCGGATTGAAGACGAGCACGGTCTTCCTGAACTCGTGGCGCAGGGCATAAACGGTTCCCGCTTGATCGGCATCCCCCGTCACCAGTACGAAACAGTCGGCATCTGTCCGCGTCGCATCGACAAGCGCCGTTACGGCAAGATTCACGTCCGACCTCTTCTCTTCAAGTTTGACGACACGTGCCAGACCGGCATGTGCCTCGTCACAGACCCTGCATGTTGGGTTGACATGAGGCATCCACGTCTTTTTCTTGCTGTAGAATCCTTCAATAATCTCAACTCCGCCGAAGGCCCTAAGTGCCTGAAGGTAGATCTTCTGCCGCTCTTCCGCCATTTGGTCATGCGGATAAGTTCGGACACGTGCCGTAAAGAATTTTACGGCAAGAAGTTCATGTTGCACCTTGAACATCGAACTGACAAGCTTATGAAGGTCAAGCCACTTTATAGATGGACTTCCCTTCAACAGGCCATAGTAGAGATTGTAGCCGTCGATGTAAGCAATTGTCTTTTTCATTGTTCTACGAAAATGCAAGGGGCCTGTGCCTCACGGCTCAGACCCCTGCGCCGCATCGGCAGAGCCTCACGGGTGGATATCAACCCTTTGAAGGGTTCGCCGACTAGTGTATCACATCGTCGTGCGTGGCGCAATGGGGAATGCAAAAAAAGATGAAATTCACCTATACATACCGGTCTGGCGACGGACAGCGCACTAACAGGTCTGCCCCGTTTTCTCCATGGTTTTCCCCGTAGCACGGTAGAGAAAACAGGTCTGACCGGTTTTCTCCACGGCTGCCGTCATTCCCCACCGCTCCAATGCCCCGAAATCCAAAAATACAAGGATTGCCGCCTTTAACGTCAATTATACCGCCATTCCCCACTGCGGCGCAGTAGGTGCGATTGAGTCCGCCAACACGGTCGGCTTCCAGTTGAAGGACGTTCGCAAGAACCTCTCTCAGCAGGTCTGCACGTTTGATCAGATCGGTGTTGCGGGCGGTGCGCTCGACATCCAGAATCTTATTCCCGTCGATGGCGATGGCGATTATGTCGGTGATGGCGCGGTGAACGTTCAGTTCCTCTCGCCACTTGGCGTAATGCAGTCCTCCTACGCCTACTATGGTAAGGACGAGTACGATGATGATACGCCTGCTGGTTGGTATAACGAAAAGACTGACGAGCTGGCTGCGTATTCGTTTAACGCATCTGAAGGTTTCATGGTCAACTCATCTGACCAATGCAACTTCCAGTATTCAGGTGAGGTGAATATGGCGGAAACGGATGTGCCGTTCCGCAAGAACCTCTCACCGCAGGGCAACATCCGTCCAACCTCTGTTGATATTCAAGACATAATCCCCGTGGATGGAGAAGGAGAATACATTGGAGACGGCGCAGTTAACGTTCAGTTCCTATCGCCGCTCGGTCAGATGACGTCTTCTTTTGCTTACTACGGTAAGGATGAGTATGATGACGATATGCCTGCTGGCTGGTATAACGAAAAGACCGATGAATTGGCCGTGTACACTTTTACCGCCGGCGAGGGCTTTATGATTTCAGCAAGTCAGGCTGGCTACCTCCGCTTCCCGGAGCTCTAAAACGATTTTGCAAGGTACATAGTGTGCCGTGCAGAAACTGAAAACGAAAAGGAAAATGAAAATGAAAAAAATAATGTTCATCTTGGCGGCTACCGCTATGGCGGCATCTGTCCAAGCGGCGTCGGTGTCATGGACATGCACCAATGTCAAGGACGGATCGGGCAACCCCATCTCCGGCGTTGCCTACTTCGTGAATGCCGAGACACTCTCGCAGAGCGAGTTCAAAGCCCTAAGTGGTGCGACCGCGATGATTGATGCATTGAAATTCGACGTTGATGATGGCGCGGGCGGCACGAAGAAACAGGCAATGTATTCTTTCAATCCTTCCGCTGCTGGCAAGTACACGGATGCTGATGGCGTTGCGAATGCCACGTTGGGTCTCAAGGATGCTACTGCATCGTCAGCATATCTCGTGGTCTTCGACACCGCGACGATTACCGATGCATCCCACTACTACCTGACTGATGTCAAGACGTTTGACACCTACGCGGGCACGATGACACAGAACGTCAAGTGGGGTTCGCAGTCCACGGCTTCGCAGGCCGCTGGTGCTTGGGCTGACGTCAAGACCTCTGGCGGCGGCGGAACGAGCGGTGGCGATGCCCCGGAGCCGACCTCTGGTCTGCTGGAAGTAAGCGTTAGCCGCTAAGGTTGCCGTCAAGGCAACTGCAAGAAGGCCGCCCGTCCATCAGACGGGCGGTTTTCGTATTTTCAAATCCGAATCCGAGAAAACAGGTCTGACCGTTTTTCTCAGATGTACCAGTAGAGAAAACAGGTCTGACCGTTTTTCTCACGTTGGCGGCGCGATGCTCGCGCTGCGCCGTAAGCAGAAGTAAGCGTTAGCCGCTAAGGTTGCCGTCAAGGCAACTGCAAGAAAGCCGCCCGTCCATCCGACGGGCGGCTTCTTTACATTCGTAGAATATCCTCTCACCAGTTCCTAATTCCCACCCCCAATTCCCTCTCTTTTTCCCTTTTTTCGCACACCCCCTTGAATCCGCAGGGCGGGTATGATATAATATGTGGCGGCAAGGGTTAAAAGCCCAAGTCACCGGCAGGCGGGGAAGCCCCCGCCGATGGCGAGGAGCAATCCTCGCCATCAACTTTTCAGGACACATGTCAGAGACGAACATAAGCGTATTTGTAGATGAGTCGGGAAGTTTTGATTCAACTTCCGACTCGTCCAGATATTACTTGATCTGTCTCGTTCTCCACGACCAGTCTAATGACATAGGTAGTGCCATAGCTGATCTCGAAGATTCACTTGAAGCATTGGGCGTTGGGCGCAAACATTGTGTCCATGCAGGGCCTCTCGTCAGACGTGAGCGTGAATACGCAAACATGTTACGTGAGGACAGGCGACGGATATTCGGGAGGATGATGTCGTTTATCCGCAAGGCAGATTTCAGATACAAGTGCTTCACCCTTGACAAGAAGTTCGTTTCCGGAGAGACGGCTATACACGATAGCCTTCTACAGCGACTTGTGCGATTTCTGATTGACAATTCACAGGTTCTGAATGGCTATGATCGGCTGAAGGTTTATTACGATGACGGACAGCCGCAGATAAAGCAACTGCTAAAGGAGGCGTTTGCCCTCTTCGCATCAAAGACGGTTTTCGTCGAGAACGTGATGCCGGAAAACTATCGACTGTTCCAAGCCGCTGATGTTCTATGCACACTTGAATTGGTGCGCCTCAAACTCAAAACAGAGGAGCGGCTTTCACGCTCCGAGTTCGACTTCTTCAGTGGCTTGCAAAATCTGCGAAGAAACTATCTCAAACCAATATCCAGCAAAGAGTACGCATAGACATCCAAAGCTAATGATGTAAAGAAGCCGTCCTCGTGCGAGGGCGGCTTCTTTGCGTTCGTAGAATATCCTCTCCCCAGTTCCCAATTCCCCATTTCCTCCCTTTTTTCGTGAGAATTTAGGCTTCTAGGGCGTGGCGGGTATCCGAGTGGAGAAAACAGGTCTGACCGGTTTTCTCCGCATCCATGATGAGGCATTTGCAAAAAGGCGGCCTTGCCGCACCGTGTACGAACCAGCTCCATATATATAAGGACGCGCGCGCAAGGGGCAGAAAACGCCCCACCTCTTCCGAGCGCATTGTCGGGAGGACACGATTTGCTAATCGGATTCCGCCCCCCGCGCTGCGCACAGGAAAGTTTCACTGCCAACTCGTAGGAAAGGGGTAAGGTGCAGCCGTCCTTGCCAAGACTGTGTCATTTTGACACACCCCGGACGTTTAAACGCTGCGCACCGTCGAAGGTTTTGGTGCGCACCATTTGATGCTTTGCTGCGCACCATTTCATGCTCCGCTGCGCACCAAAGCAAATTCCGCTCCAAACCGGCCTTTTCACCCAAGTCAAGTGTGTCAAAATGACACACCCAGCCGAAGGCAAAATATCGGAGAAAACCGGCCAGACCTGTTTTCTCCACTGCCTAATCGTCGATGCCGATGTTCATCTGGTAGGAGCGCAGGGTGTCGGGCAGGGCGAGGGGGTAGATGCCCATCGCCTGTAGCTGCGCGTTGGCCTTGAGCCAGTAGCCGTATGCCTCCTTCGGCTTCGAGAGCAGTTCGGCGAGACGGCGCTCCGCGTTCTCGCGGTAGGAAACCTCCAGCCTCTGCCGCCGCTCCAGCTCCGCGACGTAGCCTTCCACCGTGCCGCCTCCGGCAAGGTACAACTGCATTTCACGTTTGATGTCCGTGACGATCCGCTTGAGGTCAACCGCCTCCGTGAAATCTGCGGAGGCAACGTGTATCGGCTCGCGCAGACACGCTGCGAAGTCGGCGTCGGACGGCCTTGCGCCCTCCGGGGCGGCAACCGCCCGCCCCGGTTCCGCGAAACGCGCGAGGAAACGTTCCGCAGTCGACTGGAACGCCGTCTCGCGGGCGGCGTCTATTCGCGCCCTGTCTCCGGGGATCGCCTGCCGCGGCAAAGGCGCCGCCGCCGTGTAGGTGACCGGCCCCTGCGGCGTGTTCACGGTGAACCGGGCCAACGGCCTACCCCGGCCGCCGGTTCGCGCCGCCCACCACCATACGCCGCCCGCAATCGCGGCAAGAACGACCGCCGCCAAGATGGCGGCGATTGCGACGGCCGCGACGGGGCGCGGCCCTCCCAGGCGGCGGTCGCTGGGCGACTGCCCAGCCTCTTGCCGCTGTGCGCTTGCCGTCTCACCGCCCGCAGCCGTCACCTTGATGGGCTTAACGCCCATCTCGGCGCGGATCTTGCCGAACGCCGCGTCGCGGCTCGCCGCCTCTATCTCGCCCGAGTGCCGCTGTCCGTCGCTGGAGCGATATGTGTAGGTAAAGCGCACCAGCTACTTCTTCTGGTTGGGCGGGAGGATGCGGATCGGATTCGTCGGCCCGCGCTCCTTGTCGGCCTTGATCTGCTCCCAGATGGCCTTCTGCACGTCGTTGGTGGGTGCCGGTGCCCAGCCCTCCTGACACGCTTTCCTGTATGTGACGTCTCGGTAGGGTTTGACGCCAAGGGACAGAAGGTAGCGTCCGCAACGCAGAGGGCCATCTACGGGTAGGGTGTCGTCCGTGAACTTGTCCAGCCCCTCTGGTGAACCGACGAAGCCGAGAAGGTTCTCCTTGTACATGGAGCTGATGCCGCCGAGGACCAGACACCCGATCCTCGCCATTTCCTTCTTCACCCTCGCCTCAAGGAACGCGGTTTTCTCCCCGCGCCCCCGCGCCAGCGGCGCGACGTTGACGAACGCCCACCGCCCCTCCGGCGCGACAAGGCTCATCGGAAGCTTCTCGTCGTCAATGACGTAGAGGCTCACCTCGCCGTAGATCGTCGGTGACTGGAGCGAGAAGACGCCGTTCGTCGATCCAATAGGAGTCCGGAGCGTCCGCTCCATCTTCGCCCGCGCCTCTTCCACGACATTCGCGCCGACAAGGCCCTGCGCGTTCACGTAATAAACGCTCTTCGTGTGCGGATAGAGCGTCCGCAACTTTCCACCCGTCTCCCTGTGGATGATTTCGTGGACGCTCTTGGGACCTGCGCCATTGGGGCTTACCTCCTCCTCCGCAAACGCGGTTACCGAGACGGCCACCGCAAACAGTGCGGCAAATTTGAAGGTGGTTTTCTTCATGTTCTAGTCTCCTATTGTCGATTGAAGTTTGAGCGCACGACGCAGGATCGGTCCCGGCTCGATTGGCGCAATTCCCTTCGCCTCCAGCATCGTGTTCGCAGCCTTGACGATGTCGCCGATGTCGTTGTCGGTCAACCCCTTGCGGGATGCGCCGGAAATTCCCTTTTTGACGAGTTTCTCGATCTGGGCCTTGTACTGGCCGAGCCGCTGTATTTCCGCGCGGGTGTCGCGCATGACCTTCTCGATATCCTCGCCACTGTCATACAGCCTTTTGAGTTCCCGGCGGGTGTCGATGACCGCCTGTTTGAGCGCCCTGTCGTATTCGGAGTCGTCGTTGTTTATGACAATCGGCGTCTCCAGCGATTTCAGAAATTTGTGCGTGAACCCGCGTGCGAAGAACTCGCCGCTGCCGAACACCGGCGTTCCCGGCTCGGTCGCCATCAGAAAGGCGATGTCGTTGTCCGTGCGGTTCTTGAAAATGCGGTACTTGCCCTTGTTGTGGGCGGGCTGGTTCGCGTCCGGCGGTGGATCGGGATGGTACATCTTCCAGTAGTTCTGCTCCGCCTGGTTGAGGCCGTTCGTCTCGTCCTTCGACAGATGCCTGATGTCCCAGTTGGTGAGCGGCTTCTTGGGCTGCGCTACCTCTGCGACCGCCGCCTTTGGCGGCTTCGCACGGGATGGCCGCGCCATGTCGCCGCCTTTCGGCTTCTCCACTTTCGGCTTGGCAGGTATCTCCGTCGGTATGGCGGTCGCCCCGCGCCCGCCATACCACCACCACACGCCGCCCGCAATCACAACCACGGCAACCACGACAGCAGCCACCAGTATTGCTGTTGTACGCTTGTTGTCTTCCGCCCCAACGCGGGAGGGCCGCGCCCCGTCGCGGCCTTTGCCGCTTCGCCCCTCTACAATCTTCGTGGGCGAAATCCCGCGCCGACGGTACTCCGCAACGCACTCGGCACGGCTTGACGCCTCCACGCGCTCATCGCGCAACGCGCCGTCCTTAGCGCGGTATGTCACCGTGAAAGTCATTTTATCCTTTGAAAGTTGAAAGCCCGCCCGCTCACGCGGACGGGCCTTCTTTCAGTTGCTCTTAGCTCTAAGCTTCAAGCTCCAACTTACTTCTGCTTACGACGGAGCGCGAGCATCGCACCACCGACGAGGAGCAGGAGACCAGAGGTCGGCTCCGGGGCGTCGCCACCGCTCGTTCCGCCGCCGCTGGGAACAGTCTTCGTCCACGCATCAGCTGCAGCCGTGGCGGCTGCCTGACTGGCGATGGAGTATTGGGCATTGTTTGACGTGGTTGCCGACGGCGTCTTCACACCGCCGGATGTGGTCGTGACGTAGTAATTGGAATCGTCTGTAATCGTCGCCGTGTCGAAGACAACGGCGAAGATACGCGTTCCAGACGTGTTTTGAGGAATGCCAGAGGTTGCCAAGTCAATTCCAGACTTTCCAGCACCGCCCCCCGAAACAGCCGAGTTGAGCGCCGAGAGCGAGTTGGCCGTCATGAACTCCTGCATTCCCGCCGCCGTCGTGATGGCGGCAAGTGCCGTTTTCAGCGCGTCGGGCGTTGCGTAAGTGCCCTTGTTGCTGAACACATACGCATAGCCGTTCACGCCGCTACCGCCGTTGTTGACGCCAGTCAACGACCAGCTGACCGTTGCAGCCTGAACGCCGACCGCACACGCAGCAACGCCAAGCATAAACATTATTTTCTTCATTTTCCTTTTCCTTTTTCGTTTTCAGTTTCTGCACGGTACACCTTGCACCGTGCAAAATTGGTTTATTCGGCGAACGTCAACGCACTGCCAAGTTCATCCCCGTCGCCGTTCTCGAAATAAGGCGCAACATAGAGGAAGCCTTCACCGGGGGCGAACACTTTGGTGGCGTATGTATAGGTAAAGGTTGACTCATCGAATGTGTACCACCCAGCACCGTCAGAGGCATCAGGCGACCCATCAACGAGGTACATGTACTGCGTAGTCGGAGTACCGAAGTCGTCAATCTCCTGAATAACCGCAGCACCGTCCGTCAAGTCATCAACTGCATCCGTCGGAGGAACGGGGGAGAGCTTCTGGATTGACATCTCCACTGGACGGTAGTTCGCACGATGGAAGTAACCGGAGCAAGGATTCGTGACCGTCTTGGCAGTCAGATTCACTTCACCTGCATTCACGAATGACGATCCAAGTTCGTCTCCATCGCCGTTCTCGAAATAGGGCGCGACGAAAAGGAAACCCTCGCCACGAACAAACGTCTTGTCAGCGTATGAATACGTAAAGGTTGACTCATCGAATGTGTACCACCCAGCACCATTGGAGGCATCAGGCGACCCATCAACGAGGTACATGTACTGCGTAGTCGGAGTACCGAAGTCATCAATCTCCTGAATAACCGCAGCACCATCCGTCAATGCGTCAACCGCACCAGCCGGCGTCTGCGGCGTGATGGACTGGATGCTCGCGCTGTCAGTCGCCGTCCCGACCGAGACGAACGCCGAACCGCGCTGGAAGTAGCCCGACACATCGTTCGCGTTGTTTATAAAGCCGACCGTGTTGGCGGACTCAATCGCACCTACTGCGCCGCAGTATGGGAAAGCGGTATAATTGACGTTAAGGGCGGCAAGCCTCGTATTTTTGGATTTCAAGGTGATGAATCGGCGGGAATAATGTTAAGCGCACATCAGCAGGTGCTACCTGATTTGATTTTCCCTTTTGCATTGTTCGCTGTTTTGCCCTTGAATCCATAAGGCCGATGGCGAGGAGCAATCCTCACCGGTAGGGGCCGACCACCGGGCGCGACGGTTGCCCTATATATAAAGGACGCGCGCGCGCGTCCTTTATATTCCACACTCTCTGAGCGCATTGACATGTCCGTTTGGTTCCATGCATCTTGGGGTATAACGCCCCTACTATGAGTGTGTCATTTTGACACAGTTGGCACACTTCAATGCTGCGCACCGTCGGAGGTTTTGGTGCGCACCATTTGATGCTTTGCTGCGCACCATTTCATGCTCCGCTGCGCACCAAAGCAAATTCCGCTCCTAACCGGCATTTTCTCATGGGTCGAGTGTGTCAAAATGACACACTCACCGCTAACTTGAAAACGAGAAATCGCCCGATGTCTGGGACGAGAAGAACGCCGCCCTCCGCCGCCTCGGCAGAGCATCACGGGTGGATATCAACCATTTGAAAGGTTTGCCGACTAGTGTACCTCATCGTCGTGCGTGGCGCAATGGGGAATGCAAAAAAATGAAATTCACCTATACATACAGGTCTGACGACGGACAGCGCATTAACAGGTCTGACCGGTTTTCTCCGCAGCACGGTAGAGAAAACAGGTCTGACCGGTTTTCTCCAAGCGGCAAAGTGAGAAACCGGCGACAGTTGAAAATTCAAATTCCCACAATTCTCTCTTGCACCGCATCTGCCGATTTGTTATACTTCCTTCCGACGTCGATTTTAGAATCGGGGTCGTCGTGATGCGGGGGAAGTCCTCCGCCTTAAGTGACGGGAAGCGATTCCCGTCGCTTTTGTTTACTGAAAGATGGCGCAGAGCAACACATTGAGTCTGTTCGTGGACGAGTCCGGAATCCTTGGCGAACCAGCCACGGCATCTCGGTTCTACATTCTTGGATTTGTCATGCACGACCAGCGGCTTACGATAGAACCGGCGGCGGTGGAGCTTGCACGCAGGCTTGAGGAAATCGGCATCAAGGACCTGTGCTTCCACGCCGGACCCATTTTGCACGGCAACAACGGATTCCGCTTCATGACCTGCGACCTGCGCCGCCGGATATTCCACCGCATGATGGCTTTCGCGCGTCAGATAGACTTCTCCTACCATTGCCTTGCCATCGACAAGCGATATGCCGGCGACATTCCGCAGATGACAACATCCCTTGAACGACAGTTCGCCGACTTCGCCGCCCGCAACCGGGATATGTTCGCCGCATACGGGTGCGTAAAGGTCTATTACGATTGCGGGCAGAAGGCCGTCACCAACTTTCTCCAACGCGTCACCTCTGCGACCCTGCCATGTCCCGTTGAGTTCGCGCAGGCCGTTGAACCCCGTAAATACAGACTCTTCCAAGTGGCAGACCTCGTATGCACGCTCCGCCTGCTTGAATGCAAGATCAACAGTGGCATGGGGCTCTCGGAAGACGACTGCAATTTCTTCGGCGGCCCGAAGAAGTTCCGTCACAACGTGCTTCGCCATATAAAGACCAATGAGATTTGACATCCCCCTCCGGTGGCACTCCGCCACGCACTCGGCGCGGTTCGCCGCCTCCACGCGCTCCTCGCGCAACGCGCCGTCCTTGGCGCGGTATGTAACCGTGAAAGTCATCTCACGCACCTCTCTTCATTTCCACATTCCACAATTTCCATTTTCCCCCTTGCGCCGAGGTCTGCGATTTGATACACTGTCAACCGCTGGAGCAATCTGGCTTTTGGCAGAGGCGCAAGCCCGAGCCACCCGCAGGCGGGGATATCTCCCCGCCAATTTTATTTTCTTTGGATTGCCGAAATCATGGATGACAAGGAGTTGAGCATATTCGTTGACGAGTCTGGGAGTTTCGATTCCCTGACCGTTCCATCCCGCTTCTACATCGTTTCCTTTGTAATCCATGAACAGAGCGTGGACCTGACGCGCCATATCGCCGAACTGGACGCTTGCCTCGCCTATCTCGGACACCACGGCATCTGCATCCACACCGGACCTCTCATCCGCCGAGAGGAGATTTTCCGTTTTATGGATGTCCATGAACGGCAGCAGATATTCTTTCGCCTTCTCGCATTCGCACTCCACGCCCCAATCACCCACCACTCCTTCGTCGTCGACAAGCGGTACTGTTCCACGCCGACCGCCATGGAGAAATCTCTCCGCGACCAGATCTCCGCCTTCCTTGCCAATCCAGACAATGGTCTTCCGCCTGACGCTCGGATGAAAATCTACTACGACAACGGACAGCCCCAAGTGAGCCGCATCCTCAAGGCTGCTTTCTCTAAAACGCCAGCGATTTTCGCGGAGAACGTCTCGCCGAGCAATTACCGCCTGTTCCAAGTTGCCGATCTCGTATGCAGTGCCGAACTCCTTAACCTGAAACTGCGTGAGGGCATTCCTCTCACGAAATCCGAGCAATACTTTTTTCCGCAGCTGCGCATCTTGAAGAAAAACGTACTTCGCCCCCTTGCGCGAATCCGAATCTGATTTATATGCTCGCTTTCCCATTTCCTGTCAAAATCGAAAGCCCGCCCGCACACGCGGACGGGCCTTCTTTCTTCAAGCTCCAGCTTACTTCTGCTACGTGAGAAAACCGGTCAGACCTGTTTTCTCTACTGGTACATCTGAGAAAAACGGTCAGACCTGTTTTCTCACGTCGCGGCCCTCTCAGGGGGGGGATTCGGCAGCGACGGGGCGCGGTATGTAATTGTGAATGTCATTGAGGCCGACCATCCGGCCACGTCAGAAGGTCAATCGTAGCGTTCGGCGAACTCCCACACGTCCTCGGGCCCGATGTCGATCTCGCCCGGCCACACGAGCGTGCCGTACCCAACGTACACCTGGTCGAAGAACGACTTGTCCCTCAACCGGTGCCAGTACGGCTTGTCCAGGTACCGCGAACAGTCGAAAACGGCCCGGTCGCCGGTGTCAAACTCGACATCGACCTTGTAGCCGTCCAGCGGTTTAGCGGACACTATGTCGTGTATCGCCTCCATCGTTCCCTCAGCGCAGCGACAGCGTTGCCATATTAATTGTTTCCTGACGCGGTTTATTATGCCAGAGTTTACTTTTGGTGTCAAAACGCAAAATTGAGGGAATAGGGGGCATTGGGAACTTTACACTTTTCCTTTTCATTCTTTACCCCTTGCGCGCTGCTGCGGCTTTTGATATACTTCCCGACGCCCCCAATGACGGGGCGTTTAACCCGCCGACTTTCGGGGAGGCGGCGCGGGGTCCTGGTTCGCCAGGACCCTAGCACTTTTTTATGGCAGACAAGAGGACAATCGTGTGTGTTGACGGAAGTAACCTGTACTACGGGCTGCTCCGTAACACTGCGCACAAGTGGCTTGATCTCAGCGCATTCGCGAAAAAGCTCCTCCTTCCCGAATACCATGTCGAGACCGTCAAGTACTTCACGTCGAGAGTAATCGACACCAGTTGCGATCAACACAGATCTGATCGGCAGGACAAATACATTGATGCCCTGTCCTCCCAAGGCGTGCTTGTGATTGAGGGATACTACCGAAGGCGCGTAGAACGTCTCGAGGCCACGGAGAACCCCTGCAAGACCTGTCCTCTCGTCAAGAGCAAGGGGTACATCCGCAGCACACGGGTATCCGAAAAGCTGACAGACGTCAATCTGGCAACAGAAATGGTGAAAGACGCCTATGAAAACAGGGCCGATGCATTCGTACTCGTCTCTGGCGATGCCGACCTCGCGCCAGCCCTCCGCATAATACGGTATTCGACAGTGAAGTCCGTAATCGTATTCAATCCGCAGACCCGTGTTTGCAACGAACTCCGCCGCTACGCGACATTTTACCGCAACATTCCTCCTGGTTTTGCCCAAGGATGCCGACTGCCCGATTCGTTCACTACGGCTGACGGGCGCATGGTACGCTGCCCTGCGGCATGGCTACCGCCGCAGACGCCGTGACGCGCCGTCCTTGGCGCGGTATGTAACTGTGAATACCATTTGCCGCTTCCTTTGTAGTGATCGCGGAGCGACCGCCACACAGGACTGCGGCGGAGAGTTTTACAAATCTGCGTCCGTGATTTCCACCCAGCCGTTCTCCTGCGCGATCCGCGCCATCTGCTTCCCGGAACGATGCTTCACACCGCCACCTGCATGAGAGCGGAACGCTCGATTGTGACGTTGTTCTCGGCTGCAACCTCAAGATAGCCGGCTATCGCCTCCTTGAGCATCTCGTTCAACTCGTCAAGCGTGTCAGCCTCCGTGACGCAACCAGGCAGCTCAGGCACTTCTGCCCAGTAACCGCCTTCTTCCGCCTCGTGGACTATTGCATTGTAGATGCTCATTTTTAGCCCTTCTTTCCGTGAACGCAGCCATTGTCCCACATCTCTCCGCCTAAGTCAATCCCTTCTCCTAAGTTCCATCAAAATCGAAAGCCCGCCCGCTCACGCGGACGGGCTCTCTTCTTGAATGCGCCATTGGTGCCAATGTTGCCAGTTTTCAATTCCAACCATCAATGGACTTGGCACCCTTTGGCATTGGAAATTGGCACTGGCAACATTTTCACATTGGCAACATTTCCTTACTTCTGCTTACGGCGCAGCGCGAGCATCGCACCACCGACGAGGAGCAGCAGACCAGAGGTCGGCTCCGGGGCATCGCCACCGCTCGTTCCGCCGCCGCCAGAGGTCTTGACGTCAGCCCAAGCACCAGCGGCCTGCTGCGCGGAATAAGAGCCGCTCAACGTCTCAAATGACTTGACTTCGGTCAGGTAGTAGTGGGACGCATCCGTAATCGTCGCTGTGTCGAAGACCACGAGATATGCTGACGATGCCGTAGCATCCTTGAGACCCAATGTGGCGTTATCAACTGCTGTAGAGGTGTACTTGCCCGCATCAGTAGGCGTCCAACTGTACATGGTCTGCTTCTTCGTACCGCCCGCACCATCATCAACGTCAAACTTCAATGCATCGATCATCGCGGTCGCACCACTTAGGGCCTTGAAATCGCTCTGCGAGAGCGTCGCGGCATTCACGAAGTAGGCCACGCCGGAGATGGGGTTGCCCGATCCGTCCTTGACATTGGTGCATGTCCATGACACCGATGCCGCTTGAACAGATGCCGCCGTAGCAGCAGCCGCCAAGATAAACATTAGTTTCTTCATTTTCATTTTCCTTTTTGTTTTCAGTTTCTGCACGGTACACTATGCACCGCACAAAATTGTATTAGAGTTCCGGAAAGCGGAGATACCCCGCCTGCGATGCATACATCATGAAACCCTCGCCAGCAGCGAACGTGTAAACAGCCAGCTCGTCCTCCATTTCATCGTACCAACCAGCGGGCATATCGTCATCATACTCATCTTTGCCATAGTAGGCGTAGGAGTTCTGCATCACACCAAGAGGCGAGAGGAACTGAATATTCACCGCGCCATCGCCGATGTATTCTCCTTCGCCGTCAACGGGAATGATGTCCTGAATGTTGACGGTGGTAGGACGGATGTTGCCCTGCGGCGAGAGGTTCTTGCGGAAAGGAACATCGGTCTCGGCCATGTTCACTTCGCCGGAATACTGGAAGTTGAATGCATCTGACGAGTAAATCATAAACCCTTCGGATGCGCTGAAGGTATAGACGGCCAATTCATCTTCCATTTCGTCATACCAGCCAGCGGGCGTACCATCATCATACTCGTTCTTGCCATAGTAAGCGTAGGAGTTCTGCATTACGCCGAGGGGTGAGAGGAACTGAACGTTCACCGCGCCATCACCGACATAATCGCCATCATCATCGACTGGAATCAGCGACTGAATGTCAAGCGCACCACCCGCGACACCAATCTGGTCGAACGTGCAAACCTGCTGAGAAAGGTTCTTCCCAACAGCTTTCGTCTGGAACCCGACCGTGTTGGCGGACTCAATCGCGCCTACTGCGCCGCAGAACGCCGCGAGCGCTGTTGCAATCATAAGTTTCTTCATTTTTCGTTTCCTTTTCATTCCCCAGATTGCTCTGGGTCGTAGAGTTGGGAATTGCATCAGTTGATCCTTGGGTCGTGGGCGTGATCCGATCCCTGTCGGATGACGTTGGTCACGAATGTCCGAATCGCCTTCTGTCGTTCCTTTCCACTACTTGTTTTTGCTTTCCCTTAGCCGCACACGCGGTTTATCGGGCGTTCTCGAACCGTCGAAGGCATTTCATGTGCCTAGCCTGGTCTTTGAACGGCGCAAGTGTATCATATTGTCGGGCGGAGCGCAAGGGGGTTTTTGAAAAAAGTTGAAAAAAGTTTTTGGGCGGAGCGGGCACCTTTTGCCTGGCCTTTTTCGAACCGAAAGGTTTTTGCGGGGCGCTTGGCCTTGTGCGAAGCGTGTGCGGGCCGTTGGTGCGCGACGGGGCGCGCACTGCAAAACTGCTCCGCGCGCAGCCGATGGCGAAGCAATTGCCTTGTCTTTCACCCGCAGGGCCTGGCCGCGACGGAGCGCGGCCCTCCCAATGTCGGGGGCGCGGCTCGCCGGGACGGCTCGCCCCACCGAGGCCGCGACGGAGCGCGGCCCTCCCATCTTGCGGCTCGCCGGGACGGCTCGCCCCACCGGCGGCCGCGACGGAGCGCGGGAAATGTTGCCAATGTGGAAATGTTGCCAATGGCCAATGGGGCAAGCGGGCGCGGAGGCCCGCTGGGGATTTGCGGGCATGGAAGCCCGCCACCCCGAATGAGGGCGGCCGCGGAAGCCCGCCACCCCGAGCGTGGGCGGGCGCGGGGAATGTTTTTTAGCCACAAAGAACGCAAAGAGCGCAAAGGTGGGATGAAGGGGTGAGGGAGGGAATTGGGAATTGGGAATTGGGAATTGGGGAGTGGGGAGTGGGGAATTGGGGAGTGGGGAGTGGGGAGTGGGGAATTGGGGAGTGGGGAGTGGGGAGTGGGAATTGGGAATGTTGCCAATGTGGAAATGTTGCCAGTTCCAATGTTGCCAATGGCCAATGGGGCGGGCACGGCTCGCCGGGACGGCTCGCCCCACCTGGGGCGGTGGATGGTGTGGTCATTGGATAGTCCTTGGCGTGTGCGAAGCAGTTTTGCCGTGCGCGCCCTGTTTTTGCCGTGCGCGCCCTGTGCGCGCACCAAAGGTGAGTAAATGCTTCGCACATGGTCAAGCGCTCCGCAAAGACGCGCGCGGTATGGGCATGGTGGGTGAAAGTTTTGTGCGAAGCACTCCCCTTTCCCAAATGACGGCGGGCACGGAGAATGGCTTTTTAGCCACAAAGATCACAAAGGGGGCAAAGTGGGGGAATGTTGCTGACTGGGAGAGCCGTCATCTTGGCGGCGGTCGCGGGGCGACCGCCCTACCGCCATGCGGGCGGGCGGTGGATGAAACGGCCGTTGGGGAGCGGAACGACGTCGGGTAACTGGCAGCGGGCGGGCAGGTCGCGGGGGATTGTCGTGCAGAATGTTGAATGGAATCTAAGGTCTGTCGCACGTTCGTGCGGATTGAAGACGATGACCTTGCGGCGGAGCTGGTAGCGGATAAGGTTGAGTGGTGCTATGAAATCAGCGTCACCGCTGACTATGGCGAATGCCTCTGCGGCATTTGCGTAGGCGTCCTTGAGAAGTTCGGTAACGAGATTCACGTCGGAACGCTTTTCCTCCATCTTCATCACATGCACATAACCTTCAACCGCATTGTCGCACTCGCGGCATTCGGCGTTCACGGATGGAACCCACGCCTTGTTCTTATTGTAGTAGCCTTCGATGATTTTCACGCCGCCATGCGCCTCAATGGCGCTGAGGTAGAGATTTTGCCGTTCTACTGCGGCGGCATCATGCGGATAGGTCTTCACGCGGGCGGTAAAATATTTGACATTGACAAGGTCATGGCCTTCTGACAAGAGGCCGCGAACGAGAGCGGCGACGTCGAGCCACTTGTAGCGTGGGCATCTGCGCAAGAGTCCGTGGTAGAGGTTTCCCCCGTCAATATAAGCTATCGTCTTCATCCTTGTTCCTAAAATTGCTAAGGCCCCGGTCCTTTTGGACCGGAGCCCCGCTCCGCGTTGGCAGAACCGTGCGGCTGGATAAGAACCCATCAAGGGGTTCGGCAAGTAGTTTAGCACATCTCGTGCGGCGGTGCAAGGGGGGTGCGTGCGAAAAAAGTTTTTGGGAAGTAGTGGAAGTGTTGCCAATGTGGAAATGTTGCCAGTTCCAATGTTGCCAATGGCCAATGGGGCGGGCGTGGCTCGCCGGGACGGCCCTTCCATCTTGCGGCAGCGACGGAGCGCGGCCCTCCCATGTTGCGGCTCGCCGGGACGGCTCGCCCCACCTGGGGCGGTGGATGGTGTGGTCATTGGATAGTCCTTGGCGTGTGCGAAGCAGTTTTGCCGTGCGCGCCCTGTGCACGTGGTCAAGCGCTCCGCAAAGACGCGCGCGGTATAGGCATGGTGGGTGAAAGCTTTGTGCGAAGCACTCCCCTTTCCCGGGTGTGGGACGGCCGCGGGGAATGTTTTTTAGCCACAAAGAACGCAAAGAGCGTAAAGGTGGGATGAAGGGGTGAGGGAGGAAATTGGGAATTGGGAATTGGGAATTGGGAATTGGGAATTGGGAATGTTGCCAATGTGGAAATGCTGCCAGTTCCAATGTTGCCAATGGCCAATGGGGCGGGCACGGCTCGCCGGGACGGCTCGCCCCACCTTGCGGCCGCGACGGAGCGCGGCCCTCCCATGTTGCGGGCGCGGAGGCCCGCTGGGGATTTGCGGGGGTGGAAGCCCGCCACCCCGAATGTGGGCGGCCCTACCGCCATGCGGGCGGGCAGTGGATGAAGCGGTCGCCGCGCTTTCCGTAGGGGATTGTGTCGGGCAGTTGGCATTGCGCCGGAAGGTCGCGGGGGATGTTTTGATAGTACGAGGCCGCCATCTTCAAGTTGACACTGAAACTTTCATGCGGGTTAAAAACACAAACTCGTTTCCCGAGCTTGCCACGAACGGCTTCTATTGTGCCAACCTGATCTGTGTCTCCAGTGAAAAGGAAGAAACTGTCGGCCATATTCTGGAAAGCATCAAGCATTACGGCGACGGAAAAATTGACATCCGAACGTTTCTCTTCAAGCTTGACAACGGGGACGTAGCCATTGATAACGACATCGCATGTGCGGCACCGATGTTCAACAACCGGAGCAAGCGTCTTGTTCTTCGCGTAGAATCCCTGTACAATCGTTATCAGTGGCATTGCCGATAAGGCCTGCAAGTAAACCTTCTGGCGATCTACAGCGTCAGCATCGTGAGGATACGTCTTGATTGGGGCCGTAAAGTACTTGATGCCGACAACCTTCTGGTCAGGACGAAGGAACCATTTGACGAAAGCAACAAGATCGAGCCACTTATACGGCGTTCCCTTAAGAAAGCCGTAATACAGATTGTAACCATCAATATAGGCAATGACGCGTTTCATGTCTCTCCTTGAAAATGCGATGACCTCAACCTTGCGATTGAGGTCATGCTCCGCTTAGACCGAGTCTGGCGGGTTGATGGCAGTAGTTTATCAAATCTCGGCGTGTGGCACAAGGCCGCGCGCGGAAAAGTTTTTGGCAAGTAGTGGAAATGTTGCCAATGTGGGAGTATTGCCAGTTCCAATGTTGCCAATGGCCAATGGGGTGGGCGCGGCTCGCCGAAACGGCTCACCCCACCGGGCGGCCGCGACGGAGCGCGGCCCTCCCAGATTAGTTTTGTAAAAACCATATTGAAATCCACCACAGGATTTTGTAAACTTTTCGCAAAACAATCGGCAATGAAAGAACTCAATTTCATCAAATAAACGAAGAGATAGGAAGGAGAATTCGACATGACCATCCCATCGGAATATCTGCCGCAAAGCGTGCCGGACGAAATCATGCCGCCCGATGATGAAATTGAAGCAATGATGAAAGACGTTGCGAAACTCATCGAGGACAACTTTCACATGAGTTTCGAGATGTTCGCAACCGGAATCCTCATCCAGCAAATCAAAGAAGCGGACGAAGCCGCAGAACGACGCTTCAAGGAATTCCTCCCCAAGATCAATTGGTTTGGTGAGATCACGCCGAGGAAGGCGATTTTGCAAGACGTGATTTCAGATTACGCTTCTGCCTCCGTCGAAGTCCGCGGCAGATGGAGGGATTACAAATCGTCGTTGGATATTACAGAAACACCGGCTATACCGAATAGTCCGTCATTTGGCGGAAGGATGCGTCCACAAGAAAATGATAGTCCCTCCGCAATCATATCAGAAGACAAGGCCAATACGATTAGGAGTATCAGGGCAAAGACGAAGGTCAAACTTCTTGGCGGAATCTGCCGTTTAGATTTCACCATAAACACGTTAAATCTCATTATGCCGGATGGCAAAAAGATTGATTCACCCCTGAACGGTGTGGCGAATCAAATAGCGGAGGCGCTACCGCCATTGTTTTTCGCCAAGCTCAAAGAGGTATTCAAGTCCATGTTGAGCGCAAGCGTCAGGGAAGTGTATGATGAGATTATGCAAGACAACGCAGAACAGCTCAATCGCATTGAAACCAAAGTCGGCGAACTGCACAAGGCGGCGCACATTCGTGGCGGTCGCCCACGCAAAGGGCGGGCAAAGTACACTCAAAGAGATATTGCGGAGATGATAGGCCGTAACGAGGACACCATTCGCCGTTGGGAGAACGGCGAAAGCAAGGCTCCGCCCGGCTATTCCCGTGAATTACGCGAAAGCGGGACTTTCGAGGAATTAGTGGCATTCGTCAGCGACTACAAGGCCATGCAGCGCGTCAAGGACGCCTTGAACACCAAGCACGTTGTTCGCAACATGAGCGAAGAGCAGATGTACCGCGAATCCTTGAAATAACCCCGCAGCTTCCCCGCACCGCAAATAAAAACGACGGACAGTCCATAACGGATTGTCCGCCGTTTTTTATACCTAATTCCCCATTCCCAATTCCCAATTCCCTCCCATCCCTCATAAACCCCGCAAACATCCCTGCGCCCGACCCCGCTTTTATCCGGCGGAGGTGTCGGCAAGGCATCGCGGAACGGCAGTAATTTTTTTGGCGCAGACGTGATTCTCAAGTCCATGTCTCCTCGGAACGCCCAGCCGGTTGTCGGCTCGGCAAAAACCAAGGAGACACAAAATGAAGAAGCAAAAACCCGAGCCGAGAAGGCTCATCCGGCACGTCAGGAAGACTGTTGCCAACTTTGTATGGGAACACCCCGCGCTCTGGGGACAATCTAAGGCGGACGTCTTCGCCAAGGCGTTTGAAGCCGTCTGGGAATCCTGCGCGCGGACTCCGTCACAGGCAAACAAGGCGATATTCGCCGCGCTCAACAAGTGCCGCGACATCTCGAAGCACAACCGCTCGCGCCTTGAACCGTACCATGTGCGCAAGGCGGAGAGGAAGGCGGCGGATTCGAATCTCATACGCGACGTGGAAGCCGTCCGCCAGGCGGCCTTCATGTGGTTCCTGGAGGACTACGCCAGCGATTCGCAGCGCACGGCCGTCCGCGAATTCGACCGTATCCGCGTGAGGGTGACGCTCGCCGCAATGAGTCCCGCAGACCGCGAAATCGCGCGCCGGTACATGCGCCTCGGCTCGATCAAGGCAGTCGCACTGTCTTTCAACGTAGCGCCGCGCACCTACCTTCGCCGCGAGTGGGCCGACTTCAGGAAACGCTTCATCGCCGCGTGGAATGCGATCGATGAAATAAAGTTGGCGCAGGCCGTCTCGTCAAATCCATACGTTCTTGCCGGGCGGTGAGCGCGTGCTCGCCACGGCGGATTAAACAACAACAACAAGGAGAAAACCAATGAACATCAAACCATCCATGAAATATCGCGTCGTGCAGGGCCGCAACCCCCGTACGGGCGATGCAATCCAGCGTCCGCAGATCGTTGACCGCGAGACGTACTACATCGACCAGGTCGTGGAGTACGCGCTCAACGCGGGATACGTTCGCGGACAGTTCCACGACATGCGCGGCGCGCTGAACGGTTTCATCGAGGCCATACAGCAGCTGGGCAAGGACGGCAAGGCCGTGAACCTCAGCAACTGGCTCCGCGTCCACGCCGAGCTCACGGGGCAGCTTGACGAGACCCGTCAGCTCACCGCCGCGAACGAGCTGCACGTGGTCATCACCGCGCTTCAGGACCTGAAGAGCGACTTGGCGAAGTTCAGCTGGACGAACGTTGACGACTCTGGCGTGATTCCGAAGATCGACACCATCCTCTCGCCGGGCGGCAAGCCCTGGGAGGTCGTGAAGACCAAGGGCATCCTCGTCACGGGGCGCAACCTCTACTTCGACGCGGCCTTGGGCGACACCACCACCATCACCTACGGCGAGGGCGAGGCGAAGACGACCTTCAGCATCGTCCCGACCGAGAGCGACTACTCGCACATGCTCTTCGGCTGGCCGACGGAGCTTGCGGACGTTGATCCCGGAACGAAGCTGACCTTCTCCTTTCGCACCCACGCGGGGATTGAGGGCGGCGCCGTTTACCCGATGACCAAGACGGTTACGCTTGTGGCGTAGTCTCTTGATGAGGGAATTGGGAATTGGGAATTGGGAAGTGCCATTCCCAATTCCCAACTACCAATTCCCAATTCCCACAATTCCCAACTACCAATTCCCAACTACCACAACCAGGAGAACATCATGACTATCACAAAAACACTAACCCTTGTCGCCGCGCCAAAGCCGGTGTTCGTCGGCACGAGGATCGAGATTGCCGTGCCCGATGACGGCGCGGTGTTTGGAATCGCCACCGCCGATCTTGCTGCGGGGACGGAGTCCGTGACGGTTGACTGGGGCGACGGAACTACGGACGTGTTCAGCGGCGGAATCGACCATGCCGTACACGCATACGCGAAGGCCGGGCGCTACGCCGTGTCGATTTCGGACGACGTGTCGAGCTTGAGCGTTAACGGCGAGGAGGAGCCTACGCCGTTCGCGGAGTGCGTGGCGTGGATTGCGTCGGTGGAGTCGAACGCGGAGAAGCTCGAGGCGTTCAAGCGTTATGCGTTCAGCGGCGCGGCGAACCTGACGCGGATCGAACTCGACGAAAGCGGCATGACGCAGCTCGTGGCGGGGCAGTTCAAGGACTGCACGTCGCTCGCCGGCGCGCTGCACTTCCGAAACGTGACATGGGTCGGCAGCCGCAAGGGCGTTTTCGTCTTCACGGGATGTCCCGGCATAACGGAGATTCACTTCGCCGCGGAAAACGAGGAGGCGATCACGAATCTTGCGCAGTACCAGAACGATCCCACGCTTGGGACGGGAACGGCGGTGTGTCTTTTCGACCTGTGACGGTTCCCTAGAGCAGGTCCGTCACGCGGATGTTGTCGATGTTGGGCTGCGCGGGATCGGCGTAGTAGTGCATGATGGTGCGGATGTCGTCGCCGGAGATCGACACGGCCATTTCCGCCCCGAACTTCTGATAGACGTGGTCCACGCATATCTTGCGCAGCTCGTACGCGCCTTTAGCACCGGTGAAGCCCAGGCCGCGCATTTTCGCGTTCAGCTCGTTGAACACTGCGTCGTCGAGTTCGGGCAGTTCGTCGCCGTTGAAGACCGCGTGCATCTGCTCCCAAATCGACGGGTGCACCGGCCACTTGACGACGCGCCCGGAGGAGTGTTCGGTCTTGTGCGGCGTGTAGTTCAGGAACACGCGCCCGTCGCGCTCGACGAAATTGCCGCGCCTGAGGCGCATGATGTCGCCGTTGCGCATGGCGAACTCCAGCATCATCGTGGCGGCGAACCACGTCTCTCCCGGCGGCAGCGCAACGTACCACTCCTTGACCTTCGCGAGCGTTGCGGCATCCGGGCGGCGGTAGCGCGGGGCTTTCGGGCGGTGTCCGAAGGACGGGAACGCAGGGATTTTCCAGCCGTGGTCCTCATAGTACGGGAGCACCCATTTGGCGAAGAGCTGCCGTAGCTGGTAGAGGCTGGAGATCGCCGTGATCGGGCGGGTGCCGTCCTTCAGCATGTCGGCGAGGTACCTGTGGATGAGCGTCGGCTTGATGATCGAGACTAGCGGGAAGTCCTCGTCGAGGGGCATCCGCTCTTGTCCGTTGCGTTCGCGCCGGTCGTTCAGCCAGCGCATGAATGCGCGATAGCCGACGAGGGTGTTCTTGACGGTGTTTTCGTTGGGGCGTCCGCATTTCAGCCTTTCGACCATTGCGGCTTCGAGATACGCCTTTACCATCTTGTTCAGAGTTGGAACTGTCATTTTGGTTGATCCTTTCATCCCTTGAGGGGATGAAGATTCTACCAATATGCGCAATTCCACGGGTGGAGGGAAGTCCTACTCATGAAACACTTCAGCCTGGAAGGTCTCGAACCTAGCGCCGCTGCGCCAGGCGTCTGCCGACAATCCCGCCTTTCTTGAAAGATACGAAAGCGTTGTCTCGAGATCCCAGCCCTGTTCGGGCGCGACCTGCGGCAAAAACACGGCAAACGCGCCGCCCTTCTCAAGCGTCATCCCGTCGCGTCCAAGCACGATGTCGCGCCACGACGCCACAGGTTTCGGCGGCGTAAGGGCCGACACCTCCACGCGAACCCCGCTCAATTCGCGTTCCGTGACGGGCATGAAGCGCGGGTCGTGGAGCGCAGAATCAACCGCCCGCTTGACAACCGCCTCCACCAACGGACGCATCGGCATGATTTCCCCGATGCAGCCGCGCAGAGCGCCGGTAGTCCTGTCGTTCAGCGTCACGAACGCACCCATCTTCATGGTGATGGGGGACTGTGGCACGGGGAACGGGGGGCGCGAATAGGGAACGCCCTTGACCGCGCTTTCCATTGATCCGCGGGCGACGCGGAGGAGGTATGCACGCGCTGCGGCATCGAGAACTTGATTCCCCTCGCCGGACCATTCGACGTGCCCCACGGCAGCCGTGTAGCACACGAAGCGAGAGAAGTCGCGTCCGGCATCGGACGACGTCGCATACGCAAGGCGTACGAGCGGCGGCTTTCCGGGAAACGCGCGCAAGGCAAGTTCGATCGGGATGTGTCCGCAGATCGTCGCGCCGGTCTTCCCGACATACGCGGCAAAGCCATCCGCATCGCATTTGGCCATGAATGAAAACGCCTCGCCGTCAACGGACGCAACTTTCGCACGGACGTCCTCGCCTCCGGAGGTGCCGTATGGTGCGTAGGAGAAGTCCGTGCCGTAGTGGGTGAAGTCTGAGGAAATAACGAGCAGCGTCTTGTCGTCCATCAACCGCGCGAGCGCCCGAGCGCACATCGCCATCTGGTCGCGTCCGAAGGCCCCCATCACCAGCGGGACGAGCGTGAAAGCATTCCCCAGCGCGAGCTGGAGAAGCGGATACTCAATCTGCGCGGAATGTTCCGCCTCGTGGATGCGGTTGTTGCGGGCGACGGGGGCCATGAGCGCGAGACGGTCGAGCCACTCCCTGTCGATGGCGATTTTTCCGAGCGGCGTCGATACGGATTCCGCCTCCGGTGCAACGAGGCGGTTCTCGATCCACGCGCGGTGACTTGGCGCGAGGACGACGACCCGGCTGTATTTTGCGCCGCGCACTAGCCGCGCGGTCCGCCACGCGATCTCTCCGGAGTACGCCCATCCTGCGTGCGGCATGACAAGGACGTTCGGCCTTTCGGGAATGGCCGGCGCGGATTTCTCGGCGCCGATCCGCGCCTCCCACTTTTCGGCAACCGCGCGGATTTCGCGTTCGCTTCCCGGATACCACGATCCTGCTATTGTACTTTCAATTGTCACGTTCTACTCCTCTCTCTTTTGCTCCTCACAATCATTCAACAGTCCTGAAATCGTGAAGGTTACATGACACACCTGCGGGCAATAAGCCTTCACGGATTCAAGGAAATGTCGAAATCTCGCAGCGGTTCCACGGGGAGGCCCATGATGTTTTCGTAGGAGCCATCGTAGGATGCCACGATGAGGTCGCCCGATTCGTCAATGTCGTATGCACCCGCGCGGTCGGTGGGATGGACGCGGGCAACGTAGTCGTCGATCATTTCCTCGGACAGTCCGCGGAACGTGACGCGCGATTCAACGCAGGCAGTCCGCTCCGTCCCGTCCTCTGCGCGGAACGCGACGCCCGTGAACACCACGTGCGTCTGGCCGGAGAGCTCGCGCAGGAACTCCTTAGCCTCGTCGAGGTCGCGCGGCTTGCCGTAGATGCGGTTGTTGAACCACACGATAGTATCGGCGGCGAGGGTCGCCCGTCCCTCCGTTGGGGCCGCGTGCAGCTTCGCAAGCGCGTTTTCCGTGACCGTTCGCACCGGATCGTGCGGAATCGAGACCTCCGGGGCCTCGGTTTTCACGATTTCGAACTCTACGCCCAGGTCACGCAATATTTTGGCCCGCCGTGGCGAGCCGGATGCAAGAATCAACGGCTTCATCTATCAACTCCGGAATGAAAATGGGCAGGGCGTGCTCCGTGCCGGGAACCATAGTCACGGATGCCTGCGGGAAAACCTTCTGAAGATAGGCGGCGTTCGCGGGGCGCACGATGCCGTCATGGTCGCTGTGGAAGATGTAAACGGGCGGCGACGGACGGCGCGCGCACGTCTTGTTGCTGTACGGCTGCCGTCCCGACTGCTGTTCGAAACTGCCGCCGGCGAAAACCCGTTCGATGTCGGAGCGGATATCCGATTCCATAAGGTAGTCCAGCCCACGCTCGAGATTCGCGGGTTCGTCGAGGAGATAGGGATTCGGCTTCCCCTCCGGAACGCCGAACATCCCCACTCCCTGCGTCATCACGAGACCGTATCGCAACGCCGCAAGCCGACGAGGGGACAACCCCTTCCAGCCAGTCGCCTTGTCCTCCATCATGCGCGGCGTGACCGCGATCAGCACGAGTCCGGCGATTTTCTCGGACCAGCGCGCGGCAAGGCGGAGCGCCGAGCTGCCGCCCATCGACCAGCCGACGAGTATGCAGCGCTCCACACGCTCCATCGCCTTTTCCGGCTCGCCGTCCAGCTGCTCCACGTAACTGAACAAACGCGTGCGCATGAACCGGCAAAGATCCCAGGCGTGCGGGCTCGCCGCCCAGCCATTGAGAACGAAAACGGGCAGCCGCGACGAAACGCGGTCCTCCCGCTGGTAGGGCGCGCTCGCCGAGCGCGCCGCCGCAAGCCGCTTCAGTTCGGCGGCAATGGCGTCGATTTCGCGGCCTCGCCCGCGCTCGTAATCTCCGTCAGCCATTTTACGACGCTCCTTCACCGCGCGAGACGCGATGCGTCCCGCTTCTTCGCCAATCTAGTTGTTGCCGTTGCCATTGCCGTTTGACCAATTGTCCTTGTCGCCGCGTATTATATCATATCTTCGCCCCCCCGCAACCGAAGAGATTTTTGCCGACATTCGAGACCGCCAACTGGATTCTTTTCTCAGGCGACAGCGTGTAGTGGAAGCACGCCTTGTCACGCCGAACGGCGCACCAGCGGATTTCCTTTCCGTGGTTAAGCGTTTTGGAGAGTAGCCGCTCAAGTTTCCCAACCGAAGCGACACCGCCGCCCAGCGACGAGCGGAACCCCCGTTCGCCGGGCAACACGCCGCGTACGCACGCCGCCGTGAAGAGATGACAGTTGAATTGCGCAACGTCATATCCAAGTCGGGACCCGCCAGCTTCAACCGCCGCATGCGCAGTTTCAAGCACCCGACTGCTTGCGAGCGGACGCCTGGTGCGCGCGTCGCAGGCGGCAAAAATGCGCGTCCCGTTGCGGATTAGACGTGTATCGTCCGACGTTCCATTGATGAACTGCGTCAGCGACACATCCTTCACGTATCCCTCGCCACCGAGTTCGAGCACGCGGTTGCCGCCGAGATATATGCCCGTGTGTTCAAAGACAAGCGCGAGCGAGACCAGGAGCGGCGTCCCGGCCGGCGGCGGCGCAATCAGGCGATGGGCACCTGCATTTCGCCGTTCGCGCGACCGGACGCTCTCCGACACGACATCAGGCAGTTCCTTCAGCATCTGGAGAAAATCGACCATCAGTCATCGTTCTCCTCTTCCTCGTCTTCGTCATCTTCGTCGTCTTCGTCTTCCTCGTCTTCTTCGTCTTCTTCCTCTTCTTCTTCGTCGTCATCGGCCTCATCATCGCCCTCTTCATCTTCGTCATCGGCCTCATCATCATCATCGTCATCGTCGGCAGAGCCGACCTCGATGTTGCCGTCCTCGTCAACATCCACCTCGTAGTCGTCGTCGGAAGCCGCAGACTTGAACGACTCCGCCATTACGCCAAGGACACCTCCCAGAAGCGCACCTGCCACACCGCCCAGGAGCGCGCCCGCAATGCCGCCGACGAGCTTGTCACTCCCATCGTCGTCGTCATCATCGTGGTCAATGAGGGCCTTCAGGTTCACCTTCCGAAGTTTCTTCGCACGCCTGCTCGCGTGATCACCTGCAGTCGTCTCGAAACCGAGAGACAGACCTTTCGCCTTCTTCGCTTTTTTCGTCTTGATTGTTGCCATTGCTATCTCACTTTCTGTTTAGTGTGCGGGGAATTCCGCGACGCAATGCATGTAGCACATCGCGTGCCAAGACAGCAAACGACGAAGTTTTGCACGATACTGGTCATCCGATGACCAGTGCCATGTTCAAACCTTGACAAGCATCACTGCACGTACTTGCGCAGCGTGTTGCGCGAGATCTTGAGCGCCGAGGCCGTGCGGGAGAGGTTCTGGGCGTACTTGTAGAACACGTTCCTGACGTGGCGCTTGACGACCTCCTCCAGCTCGTCAGGCACCACGCCGGCCTCGCCAGCCGACGCTTCGCCGTATAGTCCGGCGTTCATCTCGCGGTGCTTGTCGAGGAGACGCACGAAGTCCTTCTCGTCCAGCACCGCCGCGCGTTCAAGCAGGTTAAGCAGTTCGCGCACGTTGCCGGGGTAGTCGTAGGACATGAGCGCGGAGACCTGTGCATCCGCGAGGTGCCTGTGGAATCTCGCGAACCACCAGCCGTCCGCGATGTCGCGGATGTCCTCCTTGTGCTCGCGCAACGAAGGCACGCGCATTTGGATAACGTTGAGGCGCATGAAGAGGTCTTCACGGAACTTTCCCTGCCGGACGAGCAATGGCAGGTTCCTGTTCGTAGCCGTCACGAGCCGCACGTCGGTCTTGATCTCCTCGCGCCCGCCCACGCGCATGAAGCGCCCGCCCTCGAGCACGCGCAGCAGCACGCCCTGCGCGTCTAGCGGCATCTCGCCGATCTCGTCGAGGAAAAGCGTCCCGCCGTCCGCCAGCTCGAAGAGTCCCGGTTCCCGGCGGTCGGCGCTCGTGAACGCGCCCTTCTCGTGTCCGAAGAAACGGCTCTCCAGGAGGTTTGGCGACACGCTCGCGCAGTTGAAGGCGTAGAACGGTTCGTTCCGGCGCGGGGACTTCGTGTGTATTTGCAGCGCCACGGTCTCCTTACCCGTACCGCTCTCGCCGAGGATGAGCACGCGCGCCTCGGAATGCGCGGCCACGCGCGCAATCTCGTCGCGCAGCTCCTTCATCTTCGCGCCCTTCCCCACCAGCTCGCGGCTGCCATAGCGGCGGTAATGCTCGACGAGGTGCCTCATCTCGCCGCTCCACGCCTCCTCGGCGATCCCATTGGCCAGATAGCGGATGGCGGTGGGATAGGAATCCTTGTCCTGGTAGTTCCGGTAGGCATGCATCGCCGCCTCGATGAGTTCGTGGTACGGCGGCACGGCCTTGGGGATTTTGTTACCCTCGAAGGCGAACGGCAGCATATCCGCGACATCGGTCTTGAACACGGCCCCCACGGCCTTCACGAGCGAGCCGTTGAACGGTCCGCCAGGAAACACATGCGCCTTCAGGAGCGGGGCGATCTCGCGCGTCTGGCTTTCGGACATCGGCAAGCCGCTGATCCACGTGACCTCCGTCCGGTGCCGAAGCGCCTTCAGAGCCGCCTCCAGACGTTCCTCGTTCCCGGCGAGCGACAGCCCGATCAGGCAGATGCGCTTCCAGTTCGCGCCCTCGGACTCAAGAAACTCCGGCAGACGGCGCTTGCTCATGCCTAGCACGTCGGCCCTGCCGTCAAGCGCCCGCAGCGCGGCGGCAGCCGCCACCGCGTATTCCTTCCAGCCCCAACCGGTCAATATAAGTGTGTCCATGGGGTATATTATATCAAAACTCACGGACCCGCGCGCACCAACATGCGCCATGTGTGGCCGCACGCACCGCATTTCATCTCCAGATACATCGGCCCGTCCACCATGCACAACGAACGCCGGACACGCGACTTGACCGTCTTGCTCCCACAAGCGGGACATCGCCCCGCGAGTGGCAACTTGCGCCCCAACAGGACGCGCGCCAACCAATTCTTGAACCCGCCTGCGGCAAAGTTCCCGATTCCGGCCCCAGCATCGGCCATCATTTCACTCCTCGCTTTCCCGTTTCTTCGCCTTGCCGCGCTGTGCTTCCAGCGCATCGGCCTTGGCAATCAGCTCGTCGCAATGCCTGATGGTCTCCTCCGTTGAATCGTACATCTCGCGCAACCAGTCATCGGCCTCCAGCAACTTCGCGCCGGATTCGCGGATGACCTTTTTCATTTCGAGCGGAAGATCGTCGTTCGCGAGCGCCTCCTCCATGGCCGCCTTCAGCTGGGCGCTGTCGGCCGCCATCTGCGCCTCAAGTTTCTGGCGTTCCGCCTGCCAGTTTTCGAGCGTAAACTCGTTGGATTCTTTTGCATGTTCTTTTCTCTTTTTCGTCTTCATTTCGGCATCTCCTTTCTGGTGGATGTTCTTGCCGCGATCAACTTGCGGCAAGCATCCATAAGCAAATCACGTGCCAAGGCAGGAAATCCACCGAAAATCAAGCGGTTCGGGCAATTCCCTTGCCCGAGCCGATCAATGTTTGACCACCATACTGATCAATCCCTGCCCCCCCTGCCACTACCGGAGCGGCGGGCTAAGGGCGCTCCCCCGCAAAAATCACGGCCCGCGCCCAAGCACCTTTAGCACGGCGGCGAGCATGCCATTGGCGGAAAGATCGCCCGCCCATATCTCGTTGGCGTGTCGCAGCACATATTCGTTGCACCACGTCGCCACCTTCTTGTTGAGGCGCGAACCCGGAGGTTGTGGGGAAAGAAGCAATGCTCGCCCCTCGCGGCAAGCGGCCTGCAATTCGGGCGACAGATCGTTTTCGCGCGGGATGCCCTGCGGGATCACCTGGATGATGCGCCGCCGCTTGGCGAGTGCGCGGCGAAGCGCTTCGCGCTCCTGTGCGCTCGTGAAGGTGGATATGATGGTGGGCATGGGGGCTGGCATGGGGGCTAAAGCCCCCCGCTCCGATATTGCTTCGCGCGATTCCTCGCACGATTCTTCGCTCTCGCCGCCCATATCGGAGCGGCGGGCTTCACCCCGCACATTCGCCTCCCGCCAAATCAACCGCAGCTTCAAGTCGCTCGCCCAGAAGCCCTGCGAAGCCACAAAGGCGATCCGAGGCCCGCGCAGCAGCTCGAGATTCCCGAAAGAATACTGCGTCACGGCGCCGAAGCGGTCGCGGTTCCAGTTCTTGGGATTCTCGCGAATGTACTTGCGGAAAGCCGCAAGCTGGCGCTCGTCGGTCACGATCTTGTCCCAGTAGTCGAATTGCCACAGGTGATCGCCTATATCCTCCAATGCGCCTGCGCGGCGCAACTTGCCGTAGATGTAGCCGGTTCCGCCCTTGAACCGGCTCATGAGAAAGCCGAGGTGCTGCTCCTTGTTCGTCGGGAGGTGGTGTATTCGCACGATTGCATGGAAATGGTTGGGCATCAGCACGAATTCATCCAGCTCGAGCTCCGGGTATTTCGCGGGCAGTTCGCGCCAATACGCCTCGACCTTCCGCCCGAAATCGTTCAGCACGCATTGCTCGCCAACGATCGCGCCGAAGATGGATTTGTTGCGCGCCACCTGGCACGTCACGAAGAACCACCCGTTGCGGTAGTTGATCGCGGCGTTTCGAAGCGACTTGCGAAAGGATTTGTCGCCGTCTTTCCCGCACCCGTCTTTTCGCGGCTTCATGCACATGCCCGCATTTTACCAAAATATCCATGCGCTGTGTAGTGGGAATCGCGCCGGGAATCGGGAAAGTAGGCGCCTTAAACTTTAAGTTTTGACGCCACTGCAACCAATTCCTTTTGGGCACCTTCAATCAAACGCAGATCACCCGCGATTTGAGCCGCCTCAGCATTTCCCATGTTGATGGCTTCCTGCACACGAACGTACTGAGGCTCAAAAATCCTCTCTACCTGATCCGTAAAGAAATCCCCCAATTTCATCTCAATCTGCTGTGCGACATTTAAGGAGTTTTCAATGATCTCTTGCTTGCGCCGAGCCATTTCTTCCTGTTGCGCATTCCGCGCCGCCAGTTGGGCCTCATACTGTTCGCGCTTCGCCTCAAGCGCCTTTTCATCATCGCTCCCCCCAAATAGGAACTTAAACGCGGCAATAGCCAACAACACCGGAGCCAACACAGGCAGAACTGGAACCAGAACAGGTCCCAGTACGGGTATTTTTGCGACCAGCGGCAGTGCGGCTTTGACACCTGCATCAAGCATTGGTTTAGCGACAGCAGCTGCTGCCGTCGTTTCTAGTAACTTCTCTTTTTTACCCGCAGGATTCAACTGTCCACCCTCACTGGCCATGAGCGCCATCTGAGTATCGTCCCCTGACTCCTTAGAATGCGAGATTGCGGGCACACACGCCGAAGCAATCTGTTCAAATCCTCCGACGCAATCCTCCACACGTTGCGAAATCTTCTTTGCCTCGTTGACAAGATACTTCTCGACATCGCTGGCAACAACCTTGACCCGCTCCGACAACTTGGCCTTTGCATCGTCTTCATCGGTTGCAGAAGTAAGGATACTGCGAATCTCCCCCTTGAGAGAAGCCGTCAGCGCCTCAATACGATCCTTCACCTTGTTGAGCAGCTTTTCTTGCTGTTTCTGTAACTGTTCAATGGCTTCATACCCTCCCCGCGCCACCTTGTCGCCTTCAAGTTTCTTCAAAAGTCCCTGAACCAAGTCCAGCTCATGTGAAAGCAGATGCGCAATCTCGTCCAAGACTGTAAAACCAGTGGCACTTGCATAGACATTAACAATTTCAGACTCCAGTGCCAAGATGTTGCTGGTATGAAGCATTACTGTCTTGTCAGCTTCAGGAAGCGCAGCGTTTGTACGTGCTTCCAACGCCAACTTGGCATCAACAACGACTATCTTGAAATGCCTAGAAAGCTCCTCTGCCGATGTCGAGCCGTAACATTCGGCAAAATCACGATAAATGTTTCCCTTGATTTTCTCTAGTTCCGCCACACCCTCCTGCGTGTCCATCTCTATGCTGGACTTATTGTTGAGGACTATCAGCAGCTTCTTCTTCCCCTTGACAACATCCACAAGCTCGCGATAGTTTTTCCCAAGGTTGAATGCTCCTTCCGTATCCATCACAAATATTATCACGTCGGATTTGTTCAATTGCTCCTTGGAGACCTCCTCGTCCCTCTTCGGCGCATTAATTCCAGGCGTGTCGAAGATCGTGTACTCCTTCCATCGGTACGGCGTGACCTTCACAGTTGTCGGCACATCGTTCATAGCCGCCTGATTTTCACCAATCAGGGCATTCAGCAAGGTACTCTTGCCGGCATTGTAGATGCCGTAGATCATTATCCTGGGGTTGAGATCGTCAATTCTGTCCTCGTAAACTTTACGGAATTTCGCCACGGCCTCCGAAATCGCCGGATCGCGCTCTGCGTACTTCGCGCAGACGCTGGACGTGTTCTCCACAAGTTCGGCAATCGCCTGCTTACACGACATAAGATGTTCGTTATTCATTACTTTTTTCCTTTTTGAGTTTATGGTGTTCATTGATTAAAATCGGCAAGACAACAACTTCTTCGACAATCTCTCGACATTGTTCTCAAGTTTCTTGATTTTGGAGAGAGATTCCCCAAAAAACATCTTTCTGAGCTTAGCCAGCTCATCTTTCACATGCACGGCCAATGCCTTCTCCAGTTGAGCAATCAACTTTTCCTTCGCGGCCGTAGGATCAATTCCAAGGTCAATGTCAAAGGAATGCGTCTCCTCGTTCACCTCAAGCGTATGGTATTTCTTCCCAAAGAGATGGCAGAGTTTCTCCCAGCATCCATCTGGATCGCGCTCAACAATTTCCGGAACCTCTATCGTGTACTCTTGGGTTTCAACAGTACGTTCGGCCTTTGATTTAATACCTTGAGGGGAAAACTTCCCAAGAATATCTTTACGAAAATCACCCACAATCGACCGAACATGGCTTCCGAGGACATCGACGAGTTCACTTTGGATCTCTTCACTTAGAGCATCCATACTGAATTCGACATCATTTCCGCTCGCCTCAATAACGACACGGTCAATATACTGTCGGATTGGACGACGCACCTGGCCCACGACATCCTCCACAATCTCCTCAACAAGGGTGCCACTTGGTGCCAAGGCGTCAAACTTCTCCTGAATCTTCACATGTATCTCGCCAAGATCGGCGGCCAGCCGAACCAGACAATCCGATTTTGCCGCATCGCCTACGATGGTCTCAACGGTATGGTTCCACAATTTGCGTGGAGCCTCCTTCTTCAGGTCGAGGATTTGGCGATTGCCAATCACCGAAACGATCTTTCGGTAGAATTCCCCTAGATTACCACCCTCCCACAAAACATCGTCATTGGCTGCCACAGCCTTCTCTGCAAGCTGAGTCGAAACACTTACGGCGTCGCAACAGCCACTAGGAACACCATTCTTCACCATCGCATCACAGAGCGACTTCTCCTGCAGACGACGGCGATCCTTGTCTTTGGGAACCTGTACCTTGACAACGCGACCATCCTGTACCTTCGATTCAACCGTATCGGACCGCGTAATGACGACAAGCGCCTTCTTGCCGTTCTCGTAAAGCTCCCTGTACCCGGCAATGTCCTCCTGGACGCCAGGGTTCGTCGAGTTTGCCAAAAACACCACAAGATCGGCATACTGCACATACCTCTTCGCAATTTGTGCGAGCGGCTGTATGTCTATCCGCTTCTTTTCAATTGCGCCGATTCCGGGAGTGTCAACCCAGGCCAACCCAGGAAATGTGAAATACTGGGCTGAACACGTTGATTCGATGCTGTTCTCGTCAAACGCATCTTTCTCCGAAGCGTCCTGCCGCCCTTTTTCCTGGACAACGATCTTCGTCTTCGGAAGCGATCCATCCTTGTATATATTGTCAAATGGCGCATCACGGAAGGCTCTGCCATGCATGAAATTCCCCAACGTGCTCTTGCCTGCTTTTACTATTCCAAAAACAATCACCAACGGGACTTTCTCGAATTTGTCCTGGAATTCTCGCCCTTTGACCTGTTTCTCGGCCTCACCCTTGCAAATGTTGATGATTTGCTGCCACTTGTCTATCTCCCCATTCACAAGTGCCGCAATTGGCGTGTCCTCTACTACACGAAGACTCGCGGTCAGACTTGAAAGGGAATCAAGTTCCTGTGAGACGTTATCTATTTTCGTTGAAAACTCTGCGCTGAATTTATCCAGTATCTTCTGCGCGCTCAGCAACCCCTTGTAGAAGTAATCAAGGTCTTGTTGAATCTTCGATGCCATTTAAACAGCCCTCCTTTTGAGTTCGTTAATCACAATATCCAATTCCTTAATCTGACGATCAAGCTGTAAACATTCAGCACGATCTTCCTTGAATTTATCAGCGATAGCCGTTTTGGCCTGTTCTGTCACCTCTGCACAGTCCTTTTTGAAATCTCTGAATCCGCAATCGGACGCTGTCATGCGCAACAAGACACCTAGTCTGCTTTTCATCTTGAAAGCTCGAAACTTCGCGTATACCATGCCGTTAAAATCTTCACGAACCGCCTTTCTGCGTCGCGCCTCTTTCTGGGCAGCAGCTCGCTTGCGCGCAACCGACTGCAGATGTCGCCGTTTGTTAGCCGCTCGCAGATTCGCAATTCTTTCTCGGCGGAGATCATCACCGTCATCGTCACTACCGAAAAGCCAATCAAAGAATCCCATCTTTTCACCTACCTTTCTTGCCTGTTCTGTTTGTCTCGCAGCATTCATCCCAGGATGGGCGAATCTCGGAAAGAACCTTGGACCAAGCCTTGTTCAAGGAAGCAGACTCCGCCTGTATCTTCCTTTTCTTTTCGTCGCGTCTCTCTGCCAACGCGAATTTTTTGCTTTCTAGTTCCGCTATTAACTGCACAATGGCCGCCGTGTGGCGCCCACCGCCCTTCTTAGCCCTCGCAAGAATTTCACGTGACAATTTCCCTACACCGCCTGCCTCCATGAGTGTCTTACCGTCATCTGTACACCCATCATCTATCATCTTGATTCCCTGTAGGTACTGCTTAGGCGAAACGACATACGACTTCAACTTACATCCGAGATTCTCCTTAATCAAGTCCACACATTCTTGAACATTCCGCTCAAGATCATCGTCTGGGCACTCATCGCTTCGCGTGTTTATGAACAGTACCCTTGTTTTGAATTCCGCATCCCCAAGTATCTCTTCAAGAGCAATCAAGACATCAAGTTCAGCCTGATTGATTCCGCCTATCGCCACATTGTGGACGAAAAGTACCAGATCTGCCTGCCGGAGGGCGGACAATGCCTCACTGTCGTCTTCGCAGACGGCAGAGCTAAATCCTGGAGTGTCAACCAACGTCACATTTTTCTTCCATGACACAGATCGCACAACCGTCGTTTCCCGCACATCTGCTGTCTTGAACATATCCGCCTTGCCTAGAAGTGCATTAAGAAGCGTGCTCTTCCCTGGATTCATCATGCCTGCGCTAACAATGCGAAACACACCATCATTAGATTTGAGTAGCGCATCCAATCGCAACGCGACATCTGAAAACTCTGAACCAAGCCGCCGCAACCGTTCCGGCAACGACACCGGTTCTGCGTGCGCAACATTCATTGTGCTCTGGCCAATTTTCCTTTTAGCTTTCCCCGCACATTTTAGGTTCCGCGTGTTTTTCTGCTTTCGCGGACGTTTCATTTTTTTAATTGCCATTTGTCAAACCTCCACGAAAGCCTTTATCCGCCTCGCAATACTGGCGCACTTGTTTTTGTTGACTGTTGTTGGATGTTGCGCGCAAATCCTCTGAGCAGAAAGTAGTTTCGCCGCAAGGGTCTCGCACTTTGCAAGAAAAGCATCCGAAATTTGGACTTCAACCTTGCTTTTCTTCCCGTTGCAAATCGCCGAATATTTGTTAAATACATCTTTCAACGCTAGAATTCCACGTCGCTCAACATCCAAATACTTATTATCGGACATGGCCATGATCGTCCACATCATAAATGCTTTTCGCAGGTTCTTACCATAAAGGCTCTTAAACCCTTCCGGAAGCGTCCGTCCTGCTCGACACACAAAAGCACGAATCAACTCGTCTATCGGAAGCCTTTGGCTCTGCAGGACAATATACCCAGCAACCTCGAGACCCTTTTCAAAAGCATCCTCAACCTGCTGCGAAGGACAACCGCAAAATTTCAATGTATCCTCAAATGCAACATACTCCTCGGGTGAGACGTTTCCATCGAGCCCCGCAATCATCATCGCAATCTGGACAATTGCAATATCCAGGTCAACTGTCAACGTTTGTTCTTCAAGCATTAGTTTGGTTCCTTTCTGTAGCGCACATGTTACAGTTTCTCCCACTTGCTCCAGCGGAAACAGGTGCTGGTGCCGCCGAACTTGCGACCGTCCCAGGCGCGGCAGTTGACGGCGGGCAGAACTCCGCCAATGCGCACAAACTTGGGGTCCGCGCCCACGAAAACAAGCTTGCGCGTGCCGCTCCACCAGCGGCACGTCGCGCACTTTTTCTGCGCTATCGGTATGTCCAGTTGCGCCATTGTCGTTTCTTTCGCCTTCTCCGCTCTGCGGTTCCTCAGCGTTGCGTTGAAGTTTAGCACATCTTTCGCCCGCGCGCAAGCACGAAGGCAAATGCGCCTCACATTCTCGGTCAGCTACCCAGCCGTTAAATAATGCATGCGCAGCAAAATGCCAAGTGTTATGGGAAAAATTAAAAAATCTTGCAAGCCTTGCATCTGCACCACCTTTGGACACTCCCCCGCCCATATCGGAACGGCGAGCTTTAGCCCTCCCGCACAAGCGCCACGACAATTCCCGCCATAAGCCAAACGCCCCCAACTACGCCCCCTCCATACGACACAAGCGGCACGCAGGTGTGCAGCATCGGCGGCACAATCCCGAAATACGCCGAATATCCACAGGCCACCATCGACAGAACGAACAATCCCGTTACGGTAACAAACACCTTCTTCGCCGCACTCCTCACCTTGCGATAACAGCAAGCCAGTGCCGCCGCGAACATTCCGAAGAGGGTAAGCACAAGCGCATTGAACCACTTCCCGAACGTAAGTGCCGCCGCGAACGGCATAGAATACGAGCAACGCCCGGGCATTGACTGCCGTAGTAACACCTCGCCGTTTCCCGAGAACCAATTTGCCTCGCGCATCGCCTCACGAGATGCCTCCTGCGCCCATTTGCACAACATCACCTCGTCAGGAGAGGCGGCCTCCACGGACTCGCGGCCAAGGATTCGTGCCATTCCTTCATAACCATCGAGCGTCCAGAGCGCAAACACGCCCGCCAACACCACGGCAACAACCAAAAGCACACCCAACGCACGGCGATTTGGAAACTTTTCCGCAATCCACGACAGCATCAGCGCCACAGCCAATGGGCAAAAGATGAGTATATTTAACTGCATCGCCCATACGCGCGCATACAGGTTATGGCCCACCTGCGGGGAACAGATCGCGATGACGAACAGCGCCAGCCATCCCAAGGCCAGCCACGGCGCAGCCTTCTTCCAGCGCCTCCATCCCAAAATCAGCCCAAGCGCGAAAGCCGAAAACCCTATGCCGAGCCATACGACCTGACGCTTGCACATCCAGTGCTCGCCCATCCGCTCCGTGAAGCTTGCCGCATCAGGGCAGCTCCACAGAAACACCAGTCCCATGACGCTTAATCCCGCCAGCGAGAGCACCACGCCCCACGCCCTTCCCGGCATCACCGCCGTCAACCACTTCGCAACTTGCTCTTTCACTTTACTTTGCCTTTCCTTTGGATGTTCTTGCCCGCGATTCACTCGCGGCAGACATCCATAAGCAAATCGCGTGCCAAGGCGGGGAATCCCTGAAAATCAAGCTGTTTGGGCAATTCTCTTACCCGAACCGATCAACTCCTGACCACAACACTGGTCAATCACTGACAGAATCGAGGCGAACACCACATTGGTGGAGATGTTATTACACCTTGTCTCACCCGCGATGGCGGCGTCGCTTTGCCGTAGGCGCTGCTGGCTTTACAAGAGCGGCCTTCTTCGCAGGTTTTGCCTTCCTGGCAGGCTGAACCTTGGCAACTGCACGCCTCTTTGCCTTAGGCGCAGCGCACTTCGCAGGTGCCGCCTTGAGTGCTGGCCGTTTCTTTGCCGGCGCTCTCTTGGACTGTTTCTTGCTCGCAGTCTTCTTCCCGCCAAGTAATTGCTGAATACTCACTTTCCTCAAACGCCGTGCCGAGGTATGTTTAAGCATATCAGAAAGAGAACCCGCAACTTCTATATACTCATCATCATCGTCGGATTCCACATCCCAATCATCATCTTCCTCCTCCTCGTCATCATCGTCCTCTTCGTCCTCATCATTCTCTTCATCATCCGAGTCGTAATCGACGTCATCGAAGGAGCTATCCCCACAACCCAAACCGGTAGAACACCATTCAACCGAATCCACACCGAATGCTTCTGCCACGAGTTCGGCAATTTCATCTTCGGACCAGATTACGTCATCTGGTTCACTGCCGGTGATGCAATAGGCAGTAAACTTATGGCAATTGTTATCAGTAACTCCATACTCGCCGCGTGACCTATTCAGCCAAGCCCTGGCACGGCGGGCGATCTCTGCGCTTCCAAGAGCCTCGCCATCACACGCGGCAACGTAAATAAATGCCCCTGTACGCGCCATAGAATCGGAATCGCCATTCAAAAACTCGTCCGGAGAGACGGCGCGGACTCGCGCACGGCCATTGATCTCCGTCACTTCTGCAATCCGGTCATTACCGAGATAGATCCCCGTGTGACTAGCCATATTGAGGGCAAGATCGCACTTCAAAACCGATCCAACAACTGGCTTCACATCTTCACTGAAGATATTCTTCTCGATGCTTTCACCCAAACCAAACCATCCAATAGACATTTCTCTTTCCTTTCACGTTAATGTTCTTCACGACGGCGAACAGTCGTATTCTCCAATTCTTGCTAAAGTGACATTGAGAAACATTCCACGACCTTCTAGCTTATCGGTAGAACTATCTCGGCCTGTAAGCGAACATGACAAAAAGCTTTCTATTCATATCCGTGAACCTGGCGGCAAGCCATCCCATGTCCATTTGTGGCCACATCACCAATTAACGCTCATTACATCGGCGTAGGTTTTCCATACATCGCTGCTTGCAATAAGCAATGAAATCATCAGGTTCAAGTTCCGCTACGGAAACTTCTTCGTCCCGCTCTTCATCGGTTCGCAACGGCGGGATGCCAACTGGTTCAGGGATAGTTGGCAAAGTACCCAAATCATCTTCAGTGTTTCCCAATCGCGCGAGATAGAGATGCAGAATGCCTTTCGTTTCCGTATTTACCGATTTGGGGGCACAAATAACAGGCGGTCGACCAAACTTGAAGGAACTAAGCGCGTCATGTATGGCATCCAATGACCAAGAGGTTTTTTCCACCTGCTTAAAGCCAACCGCAGCCAACATGTTGGAGATTTCATCCACTTCAACCAAGGGGTTTGAAAGGAACACAAAATCCACTAGACATGTCTCAGGATCACAATTCGTTGATTCACACCAAGAAGACCAATACTTCTTCTTATCCATAAAGTCTACAAAGGGCTCGCCCTCTATTGGAACAACGCAATAACCTGTCTCGTCCTTACGACACATTGCAATCGTATTGTTCAAGACGACAAAAAGATATTCGTAATCGCACATTAGGCCAACCACTCCCTATCAAACTTTGATTTCTCACTTTGAAAGCCGTTATACGATTTAACCAAAGTGTCGCGGTAGTTGCCATAATCTTTCACAATAATGTTACACATCTCATCAAAATCAGAACTGACAACCTTGTCTTCAACATGCCTGAGCCTGGGTTCAATCCGCCCTCTTAGGCAATCCATATCGAACCAGACCAATGGTCCTTTAGGTTTATCTGTTAATTCGCTCATCTATGAGTTCCTTTGCTATTCGCTTTAAATACGATAGAAACATACGACTCAAATTGATTATTTTCCCTTCTCGTATTCACGCTTCATGTCCTCAAGCGACATGTTCGTTTGAATAGTTGAGCCATTACCCAACGCCCGTTCCACCAGCTGCATTGTGGAATGGCCATCGTCATCACCATGTTCGATTTCGCCACGAAGGCAAACCGACAAATCACTGGCGTCTTTCACCCCTGCAGCCGACATCCTCTCCAACACGCCATTTCCTTCACCATCGCAAATATCTTTCGCCGTCAAACCAATCTTTGCGCAATCCAAGAAGAAGTCCATCGGCGTAGCCATGTTCAACTTTTCAGAAATCGCCCTGATTTGTATGCCGACACCAAGCGTACGGCACAACCACTTGTGCCCTTCTGCCGTCATCCCTTGCGGAACCACCCCCTTTTGGAACTCGGCCTTCTTCAATGCCTCGAGATAAGCCTGTGTACTATCGAAATTTTCCCGCTTTATCTCAGGATGCTGCAAGGCCCTCTCACCTAGTTCTTCTTGGTCCTCTCCGTCTCCAATCCCCAGAATCGCCGCTACCGTTTGAATGATCGCAAAAGTATTTTCGGTAATCTCAATAATCTTCTTAATGTCTAGGTTCGGAAATTGTGCGATGAATGTCGTGATGGCCGCGCATACAGCCTTACCTGCGGCAGCCAGAGCCGTACCAATCGTAGATGCGACAGATGCTATACCAGCGCCTATCGCACTTATGGCACTGGCCAGCCCAGCCACAGTACTGCCGACAGCCGCGACTGCGCCCGTAACCGCCGCGCCAACAGCGCAAGCTCCCGAACATAATGCTGAACCGATCGCACAGATGGCACCAATTAAAAACACGATTTTCTCCGTTTTTATGTTTGTTTAAAATTTGACATTCGTGGAATTCGTTGTCGTAATTCGTTCAGGCAGCATTCTCAACATCTCCCTGGGAATGTTCATGCCTTCTTCTAGAACGATCTTCAATGTACGCTCAACGCTTGCAATGATCGTATCCCAAGAAACGACCTTGCAATCTGGCTCTCGCATCCTCAGACACGCGTCATTGCGCAAATGGCAAGCGGCGAACATGCGGGATAGGACTTTTAACCCCTCTCCCCGTACTCCTTGAGCCAACAGAAAATCCAAGAGTTCTTTCAGTAAGTGTGATGCCCTCTTTGCGCTTCCCTTTTCAGATGGATTCTGCATAAAGGCAACGACTGCATCAAACGATTGATGCATAACATGTACGTAATAGGCATCCAACAATTTTACACTGGGATGCTTGGCCAACATCTCAAGTCCTGGGAATAGCCCTCTTCGATATGATTTGGCGAGGAACTTCAATGCCTGTGACCGCAGTTCAAAGTCTTTAACAATTCTCTGATGCGAAGTATCAATACGCTTGGGCACCTTCACGTGAACAGCCTTTGGCCAATCGCCTGAGAACACGATAGCGTGCCCGGTTCCCAAGCTTGAAAGGAAATTCTTCTGGTCATCGTTCAATGACATAGTCGCCCCAACCACTTCTTTGTCGTCCTGGGCAAAAAGGCGATGAATGATCTTAATGTTCGTGTTTTTCAACACATCGGACGTGAGTTTTGTCGGCACCTGATCGGCAATAATCATAGACTCCCCGTACTTGCGCACTTCCGCCAACATGTCCGCGAAAGTCTCAACCGCCAGCCGCTTGTTTGGGTCATCGCCAGGTTCAAAGCGGGAAAGCAGTCGATGTGCCTCTTCAACTAGAGTTATATGGGCAATCTTCTGGTTGGTTCTATTGAACTTACGCTTGATGGCAACCATCAAGTTTGTGATCACAAACCCAATAACAAGGGCCTTCTGTTGTCCGTTGCGGATCTCCTCCAATTCCAGCACGACATTGTGGTCAAGAAGCTCTTCAAAGTTGATTGATCGCTTGCAATTCAGCATGCGCCCCTTCGCCCCGACAAGCAATCCCCCCATACGCGCACGGATGCTCCCAAGATACTCGTCACGCAATCGGTCATCAAAACCGAGACTCTTTACATGCTCCTCCGCCAAACGCACAACGTCCGCCAAGGTTGGAAACGAATAAACGCCATCGGCAAAGGCATCCTTGCCATAGTATCTGTTGGTATTGGTATTGATGTCCCATCCACTGGCTTCATAGGCCTTGTAGATGGCGCTTTCGAGAATCTGCGGGATTGCCGCCTCCATGTTGAACGCCGCAGTCATGCTTGCCATCAGCATGTCAACGCGCGCTGAAATACTTTCCCCCTCGGTAAACTCCAACGGGTTAAGGAAGAAAGGCGCCCCGTCAATGTCATTTCCAAGGGTAAACACTAAAAGATCGTCGATTGTACAGCGCTTGTCTGCATCCGTACCCGTCTTTCGCATCAAGCTGCGGTACTCTGCCTTTGCAGGTTCAATGACTAAAAAATGCCTGCCGCTCTCCTCTCGACATGCATCGCACAGCAATTGCTGACATGTCGTTGTCTTTCCGCTTCCCGTCACACCACCAATAAAAATGTGTCGGTCGAATTTCATTGTATCTAGGAACACATGAATATTCTTTTTCTCCTCCCCGCCCTGAACAAGGTTACCAATCTCTATTGGCTCTGGCTTTTCTTCCTCCGCTCCGCCTTGTCCTTGCCTGTCCACATTCAGTCCGAATTCAACCTCCTTGCGCAATTTAACGCCGACAACCTCCTTTTGTGGCAGACCAGCGAGACGGCTCAGTTCTACCGTTGACATCCATGTACCATCATAGAAAGAATCCTCTCCTTCGCATTTGCATGGACATTTCGAATGTGTAATGGCGTACTCTGCCACTCCCGCCCTCTGTGCTAAGAACTTTTCCCACACAGGCTGATGAAACGCCTGAAGTGCGCCAAAGAACGCATCGCCCATCGTTACGTCCTTTTCCACAAACGGCACCATGTTCCCTTCCGTACCAGAATAGATGGCCCGCATTACATTTGTCAGTTTGACGAGGACAGGCATACTAAAGGACGATAGAAGCGTCGATACCACAAACATTCCCCGCCCTTTTGCAGAGTCCAGGCGAGGATAAACCACATCATCAAGATGCTTCATCCAACATTGAAGTCGCTTACGCACATCTTCACGCCCCCAAGAGTCTCCATAGGTGATCGTACGGCCCGACTGCGATGTAAGTTGCTCTGTAGTCCCTATTTGGAAACTAACCGATTCCGCATGTGTAAGGTTTTCCTGCTGAGTCCATCCATATTGTCCGCCATTGGACTTCTTGCCGCCATCAGAACTGTGTGAATCGGTAGTACTGGAGCAATTGGAAGTTACGCTCTGTGAAAAGGAAGGATTCTGCGTCTCGCTTTTCGAACTAGATGTTCCCTGGCTTAGCGTTGTGCCAATATTTTCGGCTTTTGACTTTGACCTCTGTTGCTGGGATCGAGATGCCCATGACAAAGAATGATAGATCTCATCTAGCCTTCCCTCTATCGTGGACACTGCAATCGAATGCCCGTGTATTGGTTTCGCCAAAAGCAAGACGGCGAACTCCTCGCCTAACATGATGTCTATCAACCGATCAATACCACGGAAATGTTTTTCTTCATTATCTTTATTCTTCCCTGGGACACCTCTTAAGGTTTTGTAGAACGGTAACTTTTTTTGAGGTCTCTCCGCAGAATTCTTATCTATGCTTTTAGGAAACAACCGACGAATGAGATCATCAAACTCCTGTACTTTGACTGGGGAGACCCGACTACCTCGGAAATTTCCTCGAAGACTCTTTACAAGAATGTCGTCTCCTATTCCAGCAATGCTGAGACCTTGCGGCAACTTTTCCGTACGATCCTCAACCACCCCAAAATAGATACGAATTCCCATCTCGTCACCAACCAAAAGATAGATGACGTTTATTCCCGGAATGGTTAGGCTGGCAAAGACATTTGCCAACGCTTCTTCCTGCGGATACTTTTCCTCAAATGTGATTTCTTCAACACGATAGAGCCGCAAGGTGTCACGCCGGAACAAGATGCCCAACCTATGAATGTCGGCACTTCCCGACAAGTCATCCGACATCCAGTCAAACGACTTATTTGTCTTTATTTCTTGCTCGACGGTTCCTGACATTACCGTCCCTCCTTCAGTTCCACAGTCCCTGATTGTTCAGTTTTCCCAATCGGATTCCCATCTTTATCCACGCTGGAGACTCGCCACTCTATCGTAGATGGCCCCTTGCATCTTATCAACACCCGCTTTTCTGGAACTCGGGTGAACTGAATTGTTTCTCGCATCAGCCGACTTGAAACACGCATTTCACCCGTCCCCGCTTCGCTTGACGAAGTAAAATACAATTGGACGATCCCACCTTCGACATCCGAGGTACATAACGGGTGCCATCCTCCGTATGGCGTTTCAGGCCGCAATGTCGGCTTGAACACATCACGACGTGCAAGCCCGACAAAGAACCTGAAATGTACTTCTCCGCCACCCTTCTCAGAACGATTCTCGTCAATGACCTTGATACCACGTCCAGGAGCAGAAAAAACCAAGCCAAACGCCACCCCTGTCTTGCCATTTACCCCTTTCGCCAACAGAGGCGAGGATTCTCCCTCGGAAACAGCATTCGCCTTTCTTCCAGATTCATACTCTTCATTAAGCTTACGACAGAAAGCCGCATCTTCAACAGGCCCCCGACTGCCCGTTTCTGTTTTATCTCCGGGCACTGCTGCATTGTCCGTAGTCATAGCTTCAGGCCGAAGTTCTGACGACCACATGTATCCCAGCGGTGGATGAACTTTAAAAACATCCTTACCCGTTCCGAGTTCCCCCTTGCAGACTTTCTCAGCAAAACCAACCACTTCATTCTCGAAAACATCCCTGACAAAAGATGATTTCGACGAATTGCCGGCCAAAAGAATGTGAATCGGCTGTCCCTTGATTTTTTTTCTGAGGTCGCCATTAAGCCGACCGAAAGCACTAACAAGTGCCTCAAAGAAATTCTTTACCCCATCAGTTATGCGGCGCTTGATAATCGCATGAAGCTTTTTGACATCCACCTCAAGTTCAAGGTTTTCAACCTCTCCGTCCGAGGAGAACATATCGCATGTGACTTTCGACAAATTACCACTTGAATCCGGATTCTCCCAAACATCACGCAACTTCTCCGACAACTTGTAGAGGTTAACCCGTCCCTCTTGGGAATCGCCGATCAAGGCCTCGAATCCAGCCTTCTTGTCGCATTGATGTGGGGATGCCAATGGGAAAAACCTCTCGCCTTCTTCTGGCGCAACCTTATCGCGATTGTCGGTATACACCACATAAGCCAATTCCTCCAGAAGATTCTCGCCCCCCAAATACGTCTCTCCTCCAGATCCGAAATGATCTATCACGTAATCAGCGTTCCACTTGTCAAATTCCGCCTCCTCAGTTAAACGCCAAATGCCAAAATCGAAATCTGTCGTACCACCGCCAAAATCAAATACAGCGTACGGTATGGGATGCGTTGAATCAAGATTGAGGCACTTAAGCGCACAAACCGCATAAGCGGCGGGCTCGCTAACGCCTGCCGAGACGCTGAACATTTTTTGGCATTCACAATCATCTAGGATTGCGGCTGGAAGCGACCTACGAATTCCACGCGTGAAACTGTCACGGATTCGTTCTCGAATCGTGGCGTTGAATGTAGCGGGAAAGCTAAGAATGTACCGAAGAACCACTTTCTTCTCTGCCATGTTATTCACAGCGAGACCAATGTAATAAGCATAGATTTCTATTGGATCCAACTCGCCTGGCTTGATATCCATGTATGTCGGCAATGTCAGACATTTATTGTTCATCCTGCTGCAAACCACTATCCGCCGATCTCCATATCCGGCCCATTGCTTTAAGCCCGCGAAGAACGACAGGTTGGCCCTCGCATTCTTCTTGCTGACACCATTCAGATCGCTCTTCGCTTCGTGAGAAGACTTGATGTCGGCCCAACGTGTGAACGGACGTCCATCACTTGATCGATAATCACGCAAGAAGGAATTTATGTCTAGGAATTCCAACATCGTCGGATTCTCGTAGTGCTGCGGCTGCGGTGCTTTCGTATAATCATCAACACCAATGCGCAGAGCCTCTTCATCCGAATCCCACCGTACCACGACTGTGCTTTTCGTACCAAAGTCAATCCCCACGAACCCGTTCGCGACAACATCCGTGACGGGGTTGCGAGCAAACATCTTATTAGGTAAATTCACAGAGATCCCACAATTTCCGGAATGTCGCTGCGCCTTCCCTTTACCTTTTGCCTCTGTGTTCTTGTCTCTCCGTTTCCAAAGATCCCAATGGCCCTGATTGGGATCTTCCAATACTCTTGACGAAAAAATAGGTTGGTTATTGCGCATTCGGTCAGTAGAAAGAAGAATGTCTGTAATGACATCCGACAAGTCCACGGACAACTTCCCTGAAGCATGTTCAAAGTGAGAACAAAGTGCGCGTAACGTTCTCAATTGCGCTATCAGCTTCTGCTCGTATACATCCGCCAATTCCACTTCTATCTGCACCAGTGTCAAAAGAGACTGACTTGACTCGCAATCCTTTTGTTTCAGTCGAAAATCCTGGCGGCAAACAATCGGCATTCCCATGCCATAAGGATAATCTATAAATCGTTTATATGTAGTCTCTATTATTTGTTGGGACTTATCGTTTGAATTTTCTTCTGAGCTATACCATGAAATTTCTTTTTCAAAGTTACACTTCGCATAGAAGGTTTTCTTCAACACATTATCGCTAAACAAATTGCGGATGGGGAGATCCGAACGCAGGCAAGAAAACACCCATTCACCGATCGAATCATCCTTGCTTAGAAGATTCTCCTTAAAAAAGGACACTGAAGTTTCTACCATGCGCTTTAGGATGTCCATCCATTCACCGCCCGACATATTGCCATGACACTTCTCAAGGCTCGCGATGCTCGGCATGAAAACATCCAATTGCGGATAGTACGACATTCCTGACGCCGCCAACTTAATTTCATGCATATTATCGCCATCAGGTTTCAGAAATTGCAAGCATTTCTCACTCAGTAAGCGATCGGCTTCAACAAGGATTCGTCTCGACACTCCTTCATCAAAGTTTGCAACCTGTACTTCTTTCACTTGATCCTGCATGCGCATGTGAAAACTTTTCCTCTCATTTGGCTTTTTCGACTGTAATTCTACTACATGTCATGTCCTAACAAGGGACGACTCAACAACCATCTTCGATATCTTCTGCCTGTACCCCTGAACCAACACCTCTTTAACGATATTACCCGCCGGATCGCTCCCATCAATCCGCGTACACGTATCTACGTCATAACGTCCATTAGGCCGGACTGTAAGTTGTTCCAATTTTCCCAGGGTCCCAAGTTTTTGCCCAAGATCAAAGAAAAAGTCAAACAGGCGAGTCATAGTCTCCGCATCCTGTTCGCCTTCAATGAATTTCGACTTGCAAATGGAACAGAATTCCTGCAATTTCTCCGCCTGAACGCCAGAGCAACAGAAATAAAGCATGTCCTCCCCATTTATAATACCCCCAATCCTCTTCCTTGAGCTTTCGGATAGACTCTGATATGTTGCATATGCTTTTTCTGCCGCCGAGAACCCACCCACGCGCTTCTGCGCCTCTTCCAACGCGGCTTCTTGCTTGACTAGCTCTGACCGCAGTCGTTTAATCTCTTGTCGCGATTGATCCAGTTGTCGTTCCGTTTCTGAAAGCTTATCGTTAAGGGTGGAAACCTGCCGATTAAGTCCCCGGCACCCAGAGCGAATATCTTCTATTTCGTTAGTTTCAGGCACCAAAATTGTCGGCTCTTCCGCTCTTGCTACTGTCGGTAGCTTGGTACTGACCGGGCCAAGCAAAATCTGGCGAATGCGATCAGCAATATCTTCGTCTCTCAACCATGCGAGAATCAAACGTTTGAACAACATCGTTGTTGATTCCTCCTGTCTGTCCTTGGGCATTATCGGCCGCTTTCGTGTGTGTTTCTTCCTTGGCATCACAGCTTCTCCCACTTGCTCCAGCGGAAACAGGTGCTGGCGCCGCCGAACTTGCGACCGTCCCATGCGCGGCAGTTGACGGCGGGCAGAACTCCGCCAATGCGCACAAACTTGGGGTCTGCGCCCACGAAAATGAGCTTCCGCGCGCCGCTCCACCAGCGGCACGTCGCGCACTTTTTCTGCGCTATCGGTATGTCAAGTTGCGCCATTCTTTATCTCTTTCCTTCACCGCGCGGAATGCCACCATTGCGGCTACATTCTTCACGGTTCCTCGGCGTTGCGTTGAAGTTTAGCACCTCTCTCACCCGCGCGCAAGCACGAAGGCAAAATGTACCTCACATCACAGCCAAGCAACCAACCGTTATGTAAGTAATACGCAGCAGAACACGAAGTGTTATGGGGAAAAATAAAAAAATTTCACGCCTCGCACCTACTCCCCGTACGCAGCCTCGACGGCGGCGATCATGTGGTCAATGCGAAACTTGATCTGGCGAAGCGCATTGTGTGTAATTCCCAGGCGCGTGGCTACATCGGCAGCTGGTTCGCCGTTGAGCGCGTAGGCGCGATACGCCGCCACCGTGCGTGGGTCCAGCATGGTCCGCGAAAGAACATGCTCAACGGCTGCGGCATGCCGTGCCTCCATGAGATGCATGTCAACGTAGGCCGCCGCGTCGGGCGTCTCGTCAAGTATCTCCACTTCTTCGGCAGAGACTGTTTCCCCCACACCGCGTGCAAGGTTACGGCGATGCCGATCAATCAACAGACGGCGCACCATTGTTCCCAAATAGGCTCGGAAACGGCCCTTTTCCGGACGATATACTTCTGTGCGCAAGACGTTCACCAGTCGCACGAATATCTCCTGAACTACATCGTCCACGTCCGACGGCACCACGTCGCCACGTGCGCCGATGAACGCTCGGATCACCGGCGTGTACAGCTCAACAAACCGCGCCCATTCGGCGGCATCGTCGCCGTTTGCGTATTCGGCAATCTTGTGGAGCAAGGTTTTTGGGGTGTCGGGAAACATAGTCGTTAGTGGTTAGTCGTTAGTCGTTAGTGGCTAGTGGTTAGTCGTTAGTCGTTAGTGGTTAGTCGTTAGGGTTGTCGGTTATCGAATGTTCAACCTCCACCCTTCTGGAGAATGGGTCGTTGGGCGGCCAAGTCGTACTCCAGCCCTTAGCGGTGGGCTGGACGTGGTTGACGAGGTTGGTGGGCGTGCGCACGTATATGCGCGTGCCGCGCGTTTCGGGCGCATTACCACCAAAATAGACGTGCAGAAGGTTTGAACACCCCCCGAAAGCCGCCTGCCCTACATCGAGGAGGCCTTTTCCAAATCGGACCTCGCGCAGGGCGAAACAGTCACCAAACACATAGCTTTCCAGATGTTTCAGCGAGTCGGGCAACGCAACCGTCTCAAGCTGCGGACAACCGAAGAACGCGGCCGCATCGACCAATTCCACGCCCTCCTCCACCGTGACGTGCCGAAGATCCGGCCACCGTTTGAACTGATCGGCCACAACACGCTTCATGGCGGCCTTCACAACAACTGAGGTCACGCCGCCAGGGTCGATGTCCTGCATATCCTGTGGGCTTGAAACCCACAGCACGCCCGGCGGTGGCTGGGCGGTTTCGCTACCCGTTCGCAATGCAATCAGCACCCCTGCCGCAAGGGCGCCTAGTCCAAGCAAAAACATCCACCGTCGGCGGCTTGTTCCATGCTCCACTCCCACAATCGTGCGCATCGCCGGATCTTCAGAAAGGAGTCGTGGAAGATTCGTCTGCCAGAACGGGTCAAATGCAAGCAACAGGTCGAATGGAGACGTAGCCTTTCTTCCACCCGTATCCGCTGAACCCATCGGCGGTTCGTACCACATGCCCGTCAAAAGGCGGAAAAAGAGAACTCCAAGCGCATACCAGTCTGATGCCGACGTCACGGGCTGTCCGGACCGCACCTCGGGCGCAAGGTAGAAATAGGTGCCCATCACTGGACGCGTACCGGTTGTCTGCCCCTCGATGAACGTTGTGGTTACGTCCAGCCGATTGCGCAGTTTGTCGTCGAAGATGCGGGAGATGCCGAAGTCGGAGAGCACGGCATGGCCGCCATCATCAAGCAGTACGTTCTCGAGTTTTACGTCGCGATGCACAATGCCGCGCGCATGAAGATAATCCAGCTCGTCCACCAGCTCGCGGAACCAGCACAGGGCCTGTTCATTAGAGATGCCCCCGCGCCGACGCGCATCCTCCAGCGTTTCCGGCTCGCCATCTGCGTTCAACACGAGATCCATCGCAAACCAGGGATTTCCTGTCGACTCGTCCACGCCCACGTCCCGTACCTTCACAAGGTGCGGATGGTCCAGCACGGCCAGGATTTTCGCCTCGGCATGGAAACGTTTCTCGAAAAACTCCTGGTTTTTCGCACCGCCCGTGAAGAGCTTCAGCGCGAGATGCGCTCCGGCAGCGTCCTCCACCTCGTACACCGTCCCCATGCCGCCATGTCCCAGCGGACGCACAATGCGGTAAGCTCCAATGTTACCAATGGCATAAGAGTCTGTCGCCGCTTTTTCCATGCGCATAGTATATCACATTTCCTTACCCAGACCCGCGGCATTATGGTAAAATATCGCCATGGAAAACAACAGACGCCTTCTCTCGCTCGACATCCTCCGCGGACTCGACATGCTCCTTCTCACGGTCATCGGACCAGTTTTCTGGGCCGTGAACAAGGTATGGGCAATGCCCGACGCCGTCCAGCTGCAGTTCAAGCACGCCTGGGGCGGCTTCACGCTATGGGACATCATCATGCCGCTCTTCATCTTCTCCTGCGGCGCCGCCGTTCCATACGCGCTGTCAAAACGTCTGGACGATGACGGCTGTGCGACCAGCGCGTTCTGGAAGCACGTATTCGGACGTTTCCTGCTCCTCTGGTTCTGCGGCATGCTCGTGCAGGGGAACCTCGCCTCGCTCGACCCGCTCAAGATCAGCCCCTACAACAACACGCTCCAGACCATTGCCGCCGGCTACCTGATCGCCGCTCTTGTGATGCTGATCCCCGTGCGCGCGCTTCGCGTAGCCATCCCCTTTATCCTTGCGGGAGCCTACGGCGCGCTCCTGCATTTCCTAGGCGACTACACCGTGGACGGGAACCTTGCGCAGGTCATTGAACAGAACGTTCTCCACGCCATCCTGCCCGACGGCAGCGCGGCGTTCAAGACGCACGGCTACACCTGGTTCCTCACCACGCTCATGTTCGGCGCAATGGCGCTCTGCGGCGCGCAGTGCGCAGAGATCCTGCGCGGCAAATGGCCGAATGGGCGGAAAGCGGCGGCGCTCTTCGTCCTCGGCGGCCTCCTCCTCGGCGCGGGATGGGGGCTGACGCTCGCCGTTCCGTGCATCAAGCACATCTACACCGTGAGCTTCACCTGCCAGGCGATGGGCTGGTGCGTGCTCGCGCTCGCCCTTCTCTACGTGCTGACGGACATTCTCCCGTGCCGACGCGGCTGGTGGATCATCACCCTCTACGGGCAATGCGCCCTTACGGCTTACATGGCGACGCACTTCTTCAAGCCTGCGCTTGTAGCCTGCGAAAAAACGATCACGCAGGGTTTCCCACGCTACGTGGACAAGCAATACATGCCCCTCGCCGAAGCGCTCGTCACGACCATCATCCTCACGATCATCCTCGTCATCCGCCGTCGGCTGCGCGGCACACGCCCAGTGACCGAGGACTCCAGCACGGACGCTGAACCCTCTGTACCGCAGGCGTCGGGTACCGATGCCGCCCCTGCGTTCAAGAGCCAGCTGATGTCTGGTGCAATTGCCGACCGCTTCAAGATTCCCGGATTGGAAACCAAGCAAACCGCCGCGCCGCAAAGCGCGAACGAACCTGCTTCGCAGGCAACCCATGTGAAGACGAAACTCAAACTGCACGCATCGTCCGAGGAGACGCCGTCAGTGAGCCTCGAGCCAATTGTTCCCGACGCCGACCGAGACGTCTAGCGGCACGCCGAGGTCCAGCGCCCCCTCCATCTCGCGCTTCACGATTTCCTTCACGCGCTCGACCTCGTCGCGCGGCGTGTCGAAAAGCAGTTCGTCGTGTATCTGGAGGATCATTTTCGCACGGAGGCCGGCATCCTTGAACGCGCGGTCGACCTTGACCATTGCGACCTTGATGAGATCAGCCGCAGTGCCCTGTACGGGCGTGTTGATTGCGTCGCGCTCGGCTGCCTGACGCACCGTCGCGTTACGTGACGAGATGTCGCGCAGCGTCCGGCGGCGTCCGAGTGCCGTCACGGCATAACCCGTCTCGCGGGCCTTCGCTATCGCGGTGTCCATGAACGCGCGAATCTTCGGGTAGAGGCGGAAGTACGTCTCGATCAGGTCGGCCGCCTCACGACGCGGCACCTGCAGGCGCTGCGAAAGGCCGAACGCGGAAATGCCGTAGATGATGCCGAAGTTGACCATCTTGCACTTGCGGCGCATGTCGTCCGTCACGAGCGGCGGCATCACGTCGTAGACGCGCGCGGCCGTCTCGCGGTGGATGTCGGCCCCGTGCGCGAAGGCGTCAAGCATCGTCTCGTCCCCGCTCATCGCGGCCATGATCCGCAGTTCGATCTGCGAGTAGTCGGCCGAGACGAGAACGTGGTCCGCATCGCGCGGGACGATGGCGGCGCGGATCATCTTGCCGCGCTCCGTGCGAACGGGGATGTTCTGGAGGTTCGGGTCGGAAGAGGAGAGACGCCCCGTCTCGGTGAGCGCCTGGGCGAACGTGGTGTGGACGCGTCCGTCAAGCGGGTCTATGCACTGCGGAAGCTTGTCAACGTATGTGCTCTTCAACTTCGCGCAGGCCCTGTACTCAAGAATCTGACGCACGACGGGGTGGGCGTCTATGACCTTCAGGAGAGTCTTTTCGTCCGTGGAGAAATGCCCGGTCGTCGTCTTTTTGGCGGCAGCAGAATCGATCTTCAGCTGTCCGAAGAGCAGGTCGCCGAGCTGCTTCGGGGAGTCGATGTTGAGGTCGGGGTTCCCGGCGGTAGTGCGAATGGACTCAGTAAGCGACACGATTTCCCTGTCCAGTTCAAGGCCGTAGGCGTGGAGCGCGGCGGTGTCGATCTTCACTCCTTCACGCTCCATCTCCACAAGAATCGGCACAAGAGGCTCTTCACTCTCGGCGAGCGCCTGCAGCGCACCGGCGGAGGTAACTTGCGGACGCAGCACCTCGTCGAGCCGGAGCGTCACGTCGGCGTCCTCCGCCGCATAGTCGCGCACGTCTTCCGGCGGCAATTCCGCCATGTTCTTCTGCTGTTCGCCGCGTTTGCGCTCGCCGATCAGTCGCGTAATCGGAATCGGGTCGTAGCCTAGGTATTCGCGGGCGAGGAAATCCATGTTGTGGAACGCGGCGGCGTCGAGAACGTAGTGTTCGAGCATCGTATCGCGCACTGTGGAGCCGAAACGGATGCCGTAGCGGGAAAGTACGGCCATGTCGAACTTCGCGTTCTGCGCAACGAGCGTCTTTCCGGGATCGGCGAACGCGGCCGCGAACGTGGCAACAAACGTGAGGGCGGCACCATGCCCCTCGCCGGCGGGCCGCGCGGCCTCGAAAAGATCCTGCGCGGGCGGGGGAGTTTCGGTAGGCAGGAGGTGGTCAGGCACGGCGACGTACCACGCCTTGCCAGGAGCCGTAGCGAAGGACATCCCCACGAGCCTGGCGGTGCGAGCATCGGTGGACGTCGTTTCCGTGTCGAAGGCGAACTTCGGGGCGGACTCCAACTCGTGCGCAAGCGCGGCAGCCTCGTCAAGCGTCTGCACGAGACGGTAGTCGTGTGGTACGTCCGCAAGCGTCTTGAAGGCGGGCTTCTCGGACTGGATGGCATCGTCGCCGAGGAAACGACGCGCGAGGGCGTTCAGCTCGAACTTCGTGCAGACGGCGCGGAGCTTCTCGGAATCGGGCTCCTGACGCAGAAAATCGTCAAAAGAGACGTCCAGCGGCACGTCGGTACGGATGGTCGTAAGGAACTTGGACATGCGGGCGTCCTCTGCTCCCGACGCGACTTTCTCGGCGAGTTTGCCTTTCAGCTCGGCGGCGTGGTCTATGAGGTTCTCCACCGATCCGTACTGGGCGAGCAAAGTGATGGCGGTCTTCTCGCCCACCCCGCGCACGCCGGGGATGTTGTCGGATGCGTCGCCGGCGAGCGCAAGCCAGTCGATCATCTGCCGTGGCGAGGAGAGCTGCCAGTGTTCGCACACCTTCGCCTCGTCGTAAATCTCCGGATCCCCGCCGCTGCGGCCGGGACGGAACAAGCGGATGTGCGGCGCCACGAGCTGCGCGGCATCTTTGTCCGGCGTGGCGAGATACACGTCGAACCCCTCGGCCGCCGCGCGCACGGCGAGCGTGCCCATCACATCATCCGCCTCAAATCCCTTCAGGCGCAGCACGGGGAGGCGGAGGGCCTCCGCGAGCTCGAACGCATAAGGGATGGAGGCCGCGAGGTCTTCTGGCATCTTCTCGCGCTGCGCCTTGTAGGGCGGGTATGCCTCGTGGCGGAACGTGGGGCCGTCCGGATCCATCGCGAGCACCGCGTGCGTGGGGGCGAAATCCTTGAGGATGGAAGTCACGCCGTTCGCGAACCCGAACAGGGCGGACGTGTTGATGCCCGTCGACGTCAGACGCGGATTCCGCATGAAAGCGAAGTGTCCGCGGTAGAGGAACGGCATCAGGTCGATGATGAACAGTTTCTTCATTTGGGAAAGTATATCACATAAGCGACAAAAGAAGCGGCTCAAATTCGGGAAAAGACTCGTTCAGGATTTCCGCGCCTTCAACCGATACGGGCGCGCGCAGGCCACAGATTGCCATCGACATGGCAAGTCGGTGGTCTCCATTCGCGCGCGCCGTGCCGCCCTTCAACGTGCCGCCGCGCACCGTGAAGCCGTCTGGGCGCTCCGAAACCTCTACTCCGAGCGCGCCGAGTTGCGTGACGATTGCCGCGATCCGGTCTGTCTCCTTGTAACGCAGCTCCTCTGCCTCCCGCACGACGGTTTCTCCCTCCGCAAACGCGGCGACCGCAGCAAGCGCGGGGAATTCGTCGATCGACCGTACCACGAGGTCGCCCGCAATCTCCACGCCGTGGAGGGGCGCGGCCTCAAGTGTAACGTTGCCGATAGGTTCGCCGAACTCCACGTGTTCGCTCTCCGTGGATATGCGCGCCCCCATGGCAGAGAGGACATCCAGCACGCCCGTGCGGGTTGGGTTGAGTCCCACGTCCGACACGGTCACGCGGGAACCGGGCACTATGGCGGCGGCTGCCAGGAGGAATGCGGCAGAGGAGATGTCGCCGGGAAGAGTGCCGTCAAGTGGCTTGAGCGAGGTGGCGGGATGGACCGTCTCGGTAAGGCCGTTAGATACCACGGTCGCACCCATGGCACGGAGCATGCGGGCGGTGTGGTCACGCGAGGGGCCGGGCTCATGCAGGGTAACGGGCGAGTCTGCGCCGAGGGCTGCGAGTTCCAAGCAGCTCTTCACCTGGGCCGAAGCAACCGGCAGCGTGTAGTCGATTCCGTGCAGCGGGGCTGGGGAGACTATGATGGGCGCATGACCGTCCGTCGTTGAAATAGAGGCCCCCATTAGGCGAAGCGGATCGGCTATTCGGTTCATCGGGCGCCTGCGGAGCCCAGAACTTCCATCCAAGACGGCTGATGATCGCGTAGCCGCCAGCGCACCAGCGAGCAGGCGTATCGTCGTGCCAGAATTTCCGCAATTTGCATCCACTCCGGAGCAAGGGAAAGGACGCATTCCGTTTCCAGTCAGGGTCAGGACTCCGTTTTCTAGGCGACTCGGCACTCCCAGCGTCTCCAATGCACCGCGCATTGCGCGCGTCACACCGCTGTCGGGATAATTCCGAATTTTGGAATCGCCATCGGCCAAAGCGGCGAAGAGCACCACGCGGTGTGCAAGCGACTTGTCGCCTGGGAGCGTGACGCAACCCCGTAGAGGTCTGGCAGCCAGGGGTAGGGAAAGCGTCATCGCCTGTCCTTCCAGCTATTCAGCGTCAGTCAGATCGGAGCTTGCCGCACCATGACTCGGCCAGTGTTTCTCGTCCGCAGCAGCGCCATCCTTGGGCTTGTCACCCTTGTCGCCCGCGTCCGATGCGTTGTCGGTCGTTTTCTTGGCCGTCTCGATCGGCCCGTATGGAGCGTACGGGCGATAGCCCTTGCCGTATGACCTATAGCCACCGTAGCCGCCATAGCCGCCATAGCCGTAGCCGTAGGAATGACCGGACGGCGCAAAGGCACTTCCGGCACCGCCCATCTCGACGTCGTTCACGATTATGCCGATCACAGTGGCACCGGACTCACTAAGCGAACGGGATGCGTGCTGGATGGGCTTGAAGTGCGTACGGTCGGGGCAGCACATGATCATGACCGAATCCACCATCGCGGCAAGCGTAACCACGTCGCCTACAATGCCGAACGGCGGCGAGTCAATTATGATGCGGTCGTAGTTTTCACGCGCCCACTTGAAGAAATCGGGAACAATCTGCGAACCCATGATGGAAGCGGGGTTGACGTTGTCAGGCGGCAGGGAGCCGATTACGTCGAGGTGCTCTACGCCGCTAGGCATCACAAGTGAGGCGAAATCGCGCAAATCCGTCTTTGAAAGGTAATGCGAGAAGGAATGCTCGTTGTCGATCTGAAGACCCCACACGCGGGCAAGGCGCGGACGGCGCAGGTCGAAGTCCACGAGCAACGTCTTCTTCCCGGCCTGCGCACTGGAGATGGCCAATGAGCAGGAAGTGATCGTCTTGCCCTCACCTGGCTGGGTGGACATGATCAGCACGGCCTGGGAGATTGGCTGGTAACGCGGCGAATCCAGCAGGTTACGCAGGCCGGCCATCGCCTCGGCGAACTGCGAGTACTTGTTTTCGGAGATGAACTTAGCCACCTGCTCGCGCTTCTTGCGGCGCACATGCGGCAACACGGCCAGCACCTTGAGGGCAAGACGGCCCTCGATGTCAGAGAGCGAAACGATCGTGTCCTCGAGGTGGTCGAGCACGAGCACGAACAGCAAGCCCAAGCCGAGCGACAGCACGGCGCCAGCCGAGAAAATGATCAACGGGTTCGGCTGCACTGGCCTCGAAGGGACTCGGGCTGGACGCCCAACGCGGACGATTTCGTTGTTCTGCTCTGCGGCAATGCGGTGTTCGTTCTCCTTCTGAAGGAGGTCCTGGTATATTTCGCTGGAGACCTTCTTTTCCTGTTCCAACTGCTTCAACCCGGCGTCGGCCTGAACAATCAACTGCCCGATTTTCGCGATATTCTTGTTCAATTCATCGCTTTTCTTCTTAAACGTTTCCAGTTGGCTCTTGGCAGCCGTCAGGTCGCCCACCGCAGTTGCAAGAGCGCGTTTGACCGTCTCTGCGAATTCTTTCGAAATTGCACTTAACTCGCCCTTCTTCGCCACCACGGACGGATGCTCCGGCGTATACCGCGTATTGAGCGTGGCAAGCTCCATCTTCACGTTTTGCAACTTCGTGTAGGCAGATCCAATATCCGAGGACCGCGGCACCGCAGTTGGCAGTTCGCCGAAGTTCTCGGGGTTTTTCTGCGCTGCCTGAAGCATCTTAACCCACTCGCTCACCGCCGAAACGCGCTTTTCGGAGTCAAGCAGGTTGGCGGTCGTCGTCGAAAGGCTCTGGTTGAGGATATTTCGCTCAGCCATCAAACTGTCTATCTTGTTCTCCGTGCGGAATTTGAGCAGGCGGGCAGCAAGGTCATCGTCCACTCTTTTCTGCTTCTCCACCTGCTGGTGAATCTGAGCTACGGCCTTGTCGCAGCGCTTCCTGTTCTCATCATCGGTAAATGACTCAATTGCCTCAGCGTATGCGTTCGCGAGAGCCGCCGCAAGCTGCGGGGACTTGGAACGGACGGCAATCGTTATTAAGCGCGAATGACGCACGAGTTCAAGTTCTGAACCGCCCAGCATATCGACAAGATCCTTGTCCGTAACCACAGAATTAGGATAGTTCGCGCGGTACTGCTGCAGGATTTTCGTGAAAATCGCCTCGGAACGCCAGTCGGACTGACGCGTGTTGAAGATTTCCGCATAGTTGGCGCCGTAGTAGTCCATGTCGTTACCGGCAACGCCAACGCCAGTGACGCCCTTGGAACGCCGCGTGTCCATCGTGAACTCGCTCTTCGCCTCGTAGATAGTCGGCGAGATACGGTACACGGCGAACGAGGCGACAAGGCCAATCAGCAGGAAAACGAGCACGGATATCCAGCGCTGTGCGATCACGCGCAACACGCGGCCGATGGTAATCGTTCCAACAATCGATTCTGCATCCTGCCCAGGGGCCTGTCCACCGTATGCGCCCCCGTAATAGTATGGCATGTGTCCGCTGCCACCGTAGTACATCGGCGTCTGAGCCGATCCGTAGTAGATTGGCGACTTTTTGGACGTGCCGTAATAGAGGGGCTTCTGTCCGTATGTGGATGACGATGACGAAGATGATGCCATGGCTTAGGGACTTTCTCTTTCAATTTTTTGCGTACCACGCGCCGGCGTAGGCTTTTTCGGGAAGGATGCCGCCCCAATTGCAAGCGGGACTGCAAAAACGAACATCATGGGCGCAATTTCAAGGATTGGCACAAAAAATGCAAGGGCTAATAGGAGCGCGAACGCTATTGGCACAATCCAAACTATAGGCGGACAGGCGAAGGCAACGATGTCCGCGTCATCCTGTTCTCTTAGGAAAATTACCGCCTGAACCAGCCGACTGACATACGTGAATAGGAGGATAAAAAGCCCGAACGCAAGCAGAGACATGCCGAGAAGGCCATGCTCGGCAAGATATGTCCAGAAGCTGTTGAACGCACATACTGGATTGCGGTTGCAAGGACGAAGTTGCATCCAGTTGAATTCGGACTTGTCGCGACCGCGCTTCGCGGAGTCTTTCATCTGCCGGGAAATCAACAGTGCCCGCCAATCGGCCTTCTGCCGCTGGAATGACTGCAGCTCCGACTTGCTTGCTATGAACGGCACATGCAAACGGAACGCACCAGTACCGGCACCGTACCATGGATGTTTCTTCCACACCGATTTCGCGATAGCCGAGAGAGCTGGTGATAGGGTCCGGTAAACCTCGGACTGTTCTTTGTCGATAGCCAGAAAACCTCCGGCCTTCACCGAATAGACATTTTGCACCGGCTCCTTCATCAGTTCCGTTACGTCGCCATTAGTACGCACGCAGCCATCAAGCTCCACTTCGGGGGGGAGAAGCGCGAAAAGAAAGAAAAACGGCGTTGCGAAGCCTAGCAACATCAAGGCCAAACCACGCGCGCTAGCCCCTACGGAACCCATTCGGGCCAAATACGCCAAACAGAAGATCGCGACAAGCGCGGCAACCACCAGGAACACTGTGGACAACGGCGGCGGCGAGAAAAAAAGCAGTCCACATGCGTTTCCCGCTAAGGCGACACAAAACGGCACGCGCGCGGCACCCCATTTGCGCGCCTCCGCTTGCGCGCCGAACGCAAGAGCGCAAATCAACCAGACACCAAACCCCGGTCCCCAAAATGCCCCCCAAAACGGACCACCAAGAAAGTCAACCTTGGCAGCCCCCATGAACGCCGGAACTTTCAGGCATGCGCAAGTCGTCATGACCAGTCCGCCGAGTCCCATGACGAACGAGGCCATTAGGCCAAAGGAGATACGTCCCGTCAGCCCTATGCCGTGACGAATACCGAGCACTACCACGGCGACCCCGGTCAACACTGCCAGTGGCAGCAGCCCGGCTGAACCAAAAGACGCAGGCATTCCAGGGGAAGATGGTTCCCTAATGATCCACTCGTCGTTAACATAGTCCAACTTCACGCCGGAGTTCATATAGCGGATTGCCGCAACGACAAGCACGAAGATGAAAAACCAGAATGCAACGTCGCGCAACAGAGAACCAATAACACGGCGGCGGGCAATGGAAAGATGCTCACCCTGACGCATTGACGGCTCGACCAGCAACCAAAGGAACGCCAGCCCCGAAAGCCAGAAGAGTAACTCCGCCAGGCCGCCTGCTGACAAGAACGGAAACAGCGCGAATGGCAAAGAGGCCAGCAACGCTAGATGCGTCGCCAGCCCGTACCTGGTGATGAGTCTTGGAAACATCAGTAGAAATCAATCAATAATGGAAGCGCAAGCCAATCGTGCCGCGGAAGCGGTCATAATCATAGTCACGCTTGTCACACCATTCCTCTTCCCAAGTGATATGCGCGAAAATCGACACCCAGCGATTGATGATGTAGCTCGCGCCAAGGCGGAAGGAAAGAATGGTTTCGTCGAAGTCATTGCCGTACGCAAGGTAACGGTCATTGTAGCAAGTATCCTCGTAGCGCCACGCCAAATTCGCAGTTAGCGTCAACTTATCACCCATCGTAAGGTAGGAAAGGCCGCCTGACATAGAATACACCTTGATGGCCTGGCCGCGCGTGCGCTCAGAAGGCTGGTAGTAGCTGCTTCCGAGCAATGAGGCCTGCAACTGCCGCGTAACTCTCCAGTTCGCACTCAGCGAGTACGTCCAAGTGCAACCTGCGTCGCGTCCGCCGTACTCAAGCCAAGACGCACCCATGAGTGCACGGTAGGAAATCCTCTCCGTCGCATGCGTGCCAATACCGCCATGGATAGTCCATGACTTGCTTTCATTGTCGTAATTGCGATAGCCATGACCACCGGGCTGCGTGTAGTGCGAATAACCTCCTGACACGAGGAAATCCGTCCACTTTGTTGCCGCAAAGCCCGCTTCGGCACCTACTGACCAAGATGACCAGCCATAGAGAGGTGCGTACTTGCCCGTATCGTTCTTGTAGTCCAACCAGTTGTACTGCCCCTTCACCTCGGCGTGCAAAGGTCCGGAGAAGCGGCGCTCGAGCGCGCCAGAGATGTCAAACGCCTCGCGGTCACGCCAGACGCCACGCCCGTCGCCGGAACCAAGTGCATCATTCTGGTCAACGTAGCGGTACCTTTCTGCGAGCACCAACGACCATCCCTTCTCGTTCTGCTTGGAAGTCGTCCACTTGTAGGCCAGCGACTCGCCGTAACTGTTGTCGCCCATCTCATTGCTATACTTGCAGTAGGCGTTGCGGCGATACCAAAGCGTACCCACGAGAGCCCAGTTGTCACCCTTCCAGTCGAAGTCAGCACCAGGCTGAATGCAGAAGATGCTGTCACCTTCCGAATGGCGAGAGGTGTCCACGTTAGAGTCGTATGAGTACGACAACGCGACATACGGCTTAATCGTCAGGTGCTGGTTGAAGAAACGAAATCCCTGCGGCTTGTCCGCCTCGCTTCCGCCCGCTGCAAACAACGAGGGAATCACCGAGAACGTGGCAACCGTCAAACCTGTCAAATGCTTTTTCATGTGGAATTTTCCTTTGCTTGTTTCAAGTGTAGACCACACTTATTTCACATAGTCAGGGGGTTCCGGGACGAACGGCTCTGACGCTACCCCTACCCCTGAACCACGGCGGCGCGAGTAGTAGGGATTCTCCTGTCCCTCATTCGTGCCTTCGCTGTTTCCACCAACGGCACTGCTGCTACCGATTGCACCACGGGGAACGCGGTCAAGGCGAGTATCGGGGAAAGAATCGGGCGAAGAGGGCGCACCTGAGATGCTCATAGTTGTAAAGGCACCGGCACCCATTCCTGCGGCAGAGCCAGCAGCAGACCCGGCACCAGGAGCCTGGAGATCGGCAAGCAACGCCTCCATAAGACCATTCGGATCGGAGGACATTTGAAGGACAATGGCGTGATCAGGCTCGTCCCCGGCATTAGCCGCAGCAAGCATACTGTCGTAAGAAGCCTCCGTGCCACCAGCGCCGGTCGCCTCGGAAATCCACCCCGCCGCAGACTCCTTCGCCTTCGGATCGGTCATCTGCGACACATACGTGCTCACAAGTCCCTCCGGCGAGCCTTCCGAAGCGCGCACGAACATTAGAGCCGCGAAAGTCTGGCGAACATCGGCGTTCTCCGCCGATTCACACCGCTTGTTCACGACGGCAAGGGCGTTAGTGGACAGCTCCACGAACGCTGCGTCGGAGACGGGCTTCTCCGGATTGGCCTTGCGGCTGAACAGCTCCGTGGCAAAGCGCTCATTGATGTCCGTGAGGTACTCGACCGGGACAGTGGCGTACACCTCAGCCAGCACGGCCGACTTGTCCGTCGCACCCGACACCGCCGCCTTGTTAGCCGCGTAGAAATCGGCTGCCTTTGATTCAGCCGAACCTGGCTTCTTAGCGATGGCCGCATTGACCTTCGCAACGAAGTCGGCTTGATCGGCGGCAGGCACCTGCGCGATGATCGATTTCATTTCCGCTGGGTTACTGGCACAGTCGCCAACCTTAGCCTGCCATTCGGCCTTGCTAAGCTCAGCCGTCGCTACAAACGGCAGCGCGCACAACGCGAGCATGCACGTCTCTATCATTTTGTTCAACTTCATTTTGCTTCTCCTTTGATTGGATCGTTAAGTTATCACCAATAAGAAATAGGCACCCAAACGACATCTCCCGCCTTGAGGAGCATGTCCTTGTCGGGTCGACCTTCTTCGCCTATCTCAACCAGGTCGACCCTTGTCTTCGTCTGCTTGCCATCTTTGTCGCAACGCGTCACCTGCACGCGCCGCTTGTTTGCAATCGCATTCACCCCGCCAGCCATCTGCAGCGCCTTCGTGAGGCGCAAGTCCATCGTCGGGGGCACATCCACCGGCCCCGGCCGCCCCACCTCGCCTAACACCGTAACGGTCCCGTACGGAGAAACACCCTGCCCTGGCACGAAGTTAACCGTGACGCTTGGCTTGCGGTAATACTTTTTATAAGCTGCCTCAAGCTTCCTCTGCAACCCGACCAGAGTCATGTTATCGCACTTGACCTGACCGATAAGCGCCATCGAAATGTTTCCATCCGCATCAACAAAATACTGCTTGTGCGATGAATTCTCCGCTCCAACGGCCGTCACGGAAATACTCAAAGCCACTCCGGGACGCACCTTCGGGCCGTCAACATACGTTGCCAGAACATTTGGATCCACATTTCTGTCCTTGGGATCCAGCCAGCCGTCAATGGTATCAACAATAATACACCCGCCCAACCCGACGGACATAAGCCCGCAGGCAAGGATATACGGCAATCTTTTCAATTTAGTCTTCATTCTGCTATGACCCAAAGAGAACCCAGTTCTCCGTGAACGCCCTTATCATACGCTTTTTCTTTGCGGAAATCAACTGGAAAAATCGGTACGGCGAAAAAAAATTTCGCCGCCCGATTTTCCATGCCGCAAGGTCATGCCTGCGCGGCCTCCTCGACGATCTTCACCGAGAACGGTGCCTTCACGCCCTCGCCGAGGTCCAGCGTGGCCTTGTACTCGCCCACTTCCCTGAGGTGATCAGGGAGGTCCAGCTGCGAACGCTCGAGCTTCACGCCGCGGTCTGCTTCGATCGCCGCGAGGAGGTCTGTCGCGCTCACGCTGCCATAGAGCTTCGTGCCGTCCACCGTGCGGGCGTTGACCGTAACGGTCAGGCCTGCAAGCTTGTCCGCCACCGCCTGCGCCGCCTTCTTCGCCTCGGCACGCGCCTTAGCGCGCGCCTCTTCGAGCTTGGCGAGCTTGCGCTTCGCGGCTTCGGTCACTGGCGCCGCGAGGCCCTGGGGGATGAGCATGTTGCGTGCGTAACCTGGAGCGACCTTGACAATCGCGCCAGCCTTGCCGAGTTTCTTGACATCGGACATCAGCATCACTTCAACCATGGTAGACGCTCCTTTCTTAGGCCATCAGGCCCATGTTGCGCGCGCGGCGCACGCCCTTCTTGATCTGGCGCTGCTGCATCGCGGTGACGCCCGTCACGCGGGCGGGGATGATCTTGCCGTATTCGGTCACGTAACGCTTGAGAACCTCGATGTCGTTGAGGTCGATCTTGTCGTTCGCTGGAATGGCGGGACGGCGGCGGGAAGTGAACTCCCCGCGGTCTTCGCGGTCACCGCGCTCGTGTTTCTTCTGGTAGGCCATTGTTTCTGTTCCTTCAATTGTTTGTTTGCCGAGGTGGAATTAGTAAGGCATCGATCCGTCATCGTCGTAGCCGTCCATGTCGCCCGCCTGCGGGACAACCGGCGGGGGCTGGTTGTTCGGCACGATAGGCTCGCCCGTGAGACGGCTCTGGTTTGGAGCCGGCAGGGGCATGAACTTCACGGTCATCGCGCGGATCTTCAGCTTCTGGTGCTTCTGCCCGTCCCTTTCCCAGGAATCCATCTGGAGACGCCCCTCCACGAGGACCGAACGGCCCTTGCGGAGATACTGGCCGCACAACTCGGCAAGCTTCTCCCATGCGTCGACTTCGACGAACGTGGGAATGTCCACCATGTTGCCGTTACGGTCCCGGCGCCGCTCGTTGAGCGCCAGGGCGAAGCGGCACACCTTCACGGCGTTTGCGCCCACCTGGCGGACTTCGGGGTCACGCGTCAGGTTCCCCATCACGATCACTTTGTTGAAAGACGGCATCGTTCCACCTCGTCTTCGTTACTCGGCCGCAGCGGCCTCCGCCGCCTCGGCTTCCTTCTGGGCTCTCTCCGCCTCGCGCTGCGCGGCGGCCTCGCGCTGCGCGGCGAGCAACGCCTCACGGCGGTCGTCCACGGCGAGGATCTGTACGCGGAAGACCTCTTCCACGAGACGGTAGCGGTTTACAAGCTCGCGCACGTTCGCAGGATCGAGCTCAAAGCGCACCTGAACGTACACGCCGCTCTCGCGCTTGCGCATCGGACGCGCAAACGCGCGCTTGCCCAAAACCTCCTGCGAGAGGATGTTGCCGCCCAGACGCGTCACCTCGGCGACCGCCTTCGCGATCTGGCCTTCGAGCACGTCGTCCTTCGCCTGGCCTGCGAAGATGTAGAGACCATCGTACTTCTTCATAATGTCGGTTCCTTCCCAGATTACTTCTTCTCTTCCTTCTTGCCACCAGCGGCTTCTTCCTTGCCCTTCTTGATGACTTCAGGGTTCGCCTCCGCCGCAGGCGCGCCAGGCGCCGCCGCATCCGCGCCCTCCGGCGCCTTCACCACCGCCACGGCGTACTCGCCGCGCGTCACCAGGGAGAACTTGTCGCCAAGCTGGAGATCCTTCACGAACAGCGTCTGGTCAAGCCCGAGGCTCGAGACGTCAACGGTGAATTTCTCGGCGATGTCCTCGGGCAGGCATTCCACCTCGACCGAGCGCAGCACCTGCTCCAGCACGCCGCCGCCGAGCTTCACGCCCACGGCCTCGCCCGTAAGGGAAATCGGCACGACAACGCGCACCTTCTGCGTCAGCGACACCTCGCTGAAGTCCACGTGGATGGGCGTGCCCTTCACCACGTCGTTCTGCATTTCGCGCATGAGCGCCGGCATTTCCTTGCCGCCCATGTCCAGGGTGACGAGAAGCTGCTTGCTCGCATGGCCGCGGAGCCCAAGCAGGAGCTCGTGCTCGTCGAGCTTCACCAGCAGCGTGCCGCCCTTGTTCATTCGCATCACCGCAGCGGGGATCTTGCCCGCCCGGCGAAGGCGGCGGACAGCTGCGGACCCTTGTTCCACGCGCTCCTCCGCCTTGATCTTGATCTTGTCCATTGTCGTTCCTTAAGCGACTCCGCCTGCTCTCGCGCCTCCACGAAACCGGGCCACTGCGGCCCGTCCGCGGCGCTACCCTCGGCGGTTTGACGGATAAGTATATCAAAAACGGCGGTGGAGGTCAATACGGGCAAGAAACCGAATTCGAGCCGCATCAGGCGGAATTATGCTATACTGTCGCCATGGCAGAAATGAAAACAGAAATCGAATCAATCCGCGATCTCGTCCGCGCTTGCGGCATGTTCATCAAGGACGCCGACCGAAGCCGCCTCCGCGTAGACGCCAAGAGCGGCCGCGCGGACCTCGTCACGCAATACGACAAGCAAGTGCAGGAACGCCTGCGAAAGGGCCTCCTGGAAATCATGCCCGACGCGCATTTCGTCGGGGAGGAGGGCACGACGCAGGCGTTCGCCCCCGTCGGGAAGTTCTTCATCGTGGATCCCATCGACGGCACTACGAACTTCGTCAAGGGCTACAACTTCAGCAGCATCTCCGTCGCCCTCGTCGTCGACAACGCCGCCGAACTCGGCGTCGTCTACAATCCATACGCGGACGAGACGTTCTGGGCACAGCGCGGACAAGGCGCATTCTGCAACGGGAAACCCCTGCACGTTTCAAACGAACCGCTTGAAAACGGCATCGTGATGTTCGGGACGGCCCCCTACCACGAGGAACTCAGCGAGAAGACGTTCCAGCTCGCCTACGACTATTTCAAGAAGGCCCTCGACATCCGGCGCAGCGGCTCAGCGGCGCTCGACCTCTGCACGGTCGCCGCCGGGCGCGCGGAACTGTTCTTCGAGCTGTTCCTCTCGCCGTGGGACTTCGCGGCAGGCGCGCTGATCGTCACCGAGGCCGGCGGACTCGTCACCGACTGCGACGGCCGTCCCCTCACCTACGACCACCCCTGTTCAGTCATGGCCCGAAACCAACTGGCCGTTCCGCTTTGAGAATCTGCCCCTCTCGTCCCGTCCGTCCCGTCCGTCCCGTCTGTCCCGCCCACTAGGGGGCGGAAACGCCAACCACGACCTTGATGAAAGCCCCGATAGCGGATGGCACCGTAATCGTCGCGGTTTTCCCGTCGCCGGAGAAGGTCATGCCCTGCACGGCCCTATCGACGAGGTTCGTCACGGTGTCGCCCGCCGCGACATAAATGACGCCGTTGGCCTTTGAAAGGTCAACGCCGTTGCCGCCCGCCTCTGCCGCAACACGTATCCGCGCGCCGCCTTCCACAACCTCGACATCGACGATCCGCAGCTCCAACGGCGTCGCGGTCTGCGCGACGTTCAGGAGAAACGCCGCCTCGTGCTCGCCGGTGGTGTCGGGACCGTAGGTCGCTGCCCAGGCGTTGTATTTGGCCTTCATCTGGTCGTCCGCCCCTTCCAGATACGTCGGCGCCGCCACGAGCTCGGGGCCGGCAATGAAATCCTTGTTGCTGTCATCCTCGTTGCTGTAGGAGAAGGAAATGGTGCCATGCACCTTGTCGTAGAGCCCGGCGCGACGCCCCTTCTTGCAGGGCAGATAGTGGCGAATGAGTTCGAGTTCGCCGCTCTCGAGGTTGTTCTTCCATATCTTCAGCTCATACAGCTTGCCCTGGCTGTACCACTTGGGAACTCCACTTAAGTTGCAGGCAAACACGAAAAGATTGAGATTGAGGTTGACGACACCGTTCGTCCTGAACGTCTCCAGGTCTTCTTCGCTGAACGTCTTCACCCCGTCCTGGTAAAGCTCGAGCGAATCGGGGTCGGTCATGTCGGTGATGATTTCGCAGCGCTGCCCGCCGACGAAGTCGACGGCCCCGCTCGGATTGCCGCGTTGTTTGAAGCCGTAGCCGAAGAACGGCTTCTTGTTGGACATGTGGCACATGAGGAAACGCGTGCGCTTGTTCGAGTCGCTGTTGTTGATTGTGGCGTCGAGGAGCGACCAGTCGGATTTCTCGTCAAAGCCAGTCGCCCACGCGAAGTCAACCCACGCCTTGAGACCGGTCTCGGCGTTGACGCCGGTGTCGATATACTGTGAACCCGTCGCCTCGATGTATTCGAGGAACGCATCCGGCTCCTCCGTGACGGTCTCGCCCCTCGCGCAGATGCAAGCGCACAGCAGGACCGCCGCGACGGCCATACGCCCTGCGCCGTCGTGAGCCCCAGGCTTGAACAAGCCCGAACCGGAATGTCGGTATTTTGTTGCCATATTATTTTCCTTGCGCCGCATAGTATACCAAATTCCGGCCGCCCCCACGAACACAAACCCCCGCGCCGGTGGGGCGCGAGGGTTGTGCCGATTCAAAAAAACTTCACGACCGTCGGCTGGGCGACCACCACGGGGTCGGGGGCGACGACGTCATGCGCGAGCGCGACCGTCGCCGCCGTCAGGCCCACGCGAGGCTACTGGATCGACACGGGCCAGCTGCCGACGTTCTTGACCGTGGCGGTGCCGTAGCCACGCCGCCCGACCATCACGCCGCTCACCTTCGCCGTGTACTTCTTCAGGTGCCCGGAGGCGTCTGTCGCATACAGCTTGAACGTCCCCTTGAACGCACCGGTCTTCGCGACGTACGTGAGCTTGAGGCCCGACGCGTTCTGCGAGTCCTTCGCGTCCACGTAGGCCTCCGCCGCGCGGTCGTACTTCACGTTCCCAGCGGCGGGCAGCGTCCAGCGGGCGCCGGCGGAGATCTCGACCTCCCACGGCACGAAATCGTACAGCACCTCGGCGCCGTCGACGTCCGGCTCGTCCATGAGCAGGAACGAGAGCGAGGACGGCAGCTCGCCCCCGACGCGCGCCGCGGGGACGTTCTCCCCGAACCATGCGCGGAACGGCGTCTTCGAGGCCGCCGCGTCCCACTCGCCAAGCTCGCCGACCTCGAGCGTCCCGTCGTCCTGCAGCCACAGGTTGAACCCGAACCCGCCCTTCTTGGTGTAGAGCGGAACGACGACGGGGATGCAGCAGCGCCGCTCGCCCACCAGCAGCTGGGAGGACACGCTCACCTTCGCGCCGTCGACCATCGTGCCCTTCACCTTCACCTTCCCCTTCGCGCCCACGGTCAGCGTAAGCCCGCTGTAGCCCCAGGCGAGCTCGCTCCCCGAGCCCTCGGCGTCAACCGTCTCCAGCACCAGCGTGTACGTACCCTGCCAACGCGACAGCACAGCAGCTTTCGGGTCGCCCGACTTCGCGAACACGTTGCGCGAACCGCTGACGGACAACCCGTCTACCTCGCCCCACATCGCGTTCGTACCGAGGCAGAGAGAAAGATTCCCCTTGCCGCTGCACGTCAGCTCCGCGATGCCGCGTTTCGACATCGTACCCTTGTACGACAGTTTCTTCGAATCGCCAAGGAGCGTTAAAGCTGCAGCCACCTTTGCCGTCTCTGTTTTCTTGTTTGCTTTGCCCACCTTCACCTGTATGACGCCGCAGACCTCCTCGCCGTCGAGCACATATCCATTGAAGATGGCAGCCGACTCCGCCGCGAACGGCTCCTCGTCGCCGTCGTAGTACTTCGTCCAGTCGATCTCCTCGCCGTCGTCGTCGTACCACACGGGGGTATGATAGAGGGACTGTTCCGTCCAGTGCGCATAGAACGTGACAGGTCCCGTGATAACGGTCGCGGAGGAAAGCTTCGTCCCGCCGTCCGCCGCCGTGAACCAGCCGTCGAACGAGAACCCGTCCCGCGTCGGCACGGGCAATTCGCCAAGCGCCGCGCCGTGGTTACGCGCGATCGTCCCGCCGCCCGCGCCGCCCTGCGCGTCGAACGTCACCGTGTAACTGTTGATCCGCCACTGCGCGTAGTAGGTGGCGTCCGCAGTCACCGTCGTGGACGTGGAGGTCTGCGACCCGCCACTCTTCGCCGTAAACCAGCCGAGGAACGTGTAGCCCGTACGGGACGGAGTGGGCAGCGTGCCGAGAATGTCCCCATAATAATAGGTATAGGCATTTCCACCGGTACCCTCGTTCGCGTCGAACGTCACCGTATACATAATCGCCTCCCAGCGCGCATAGTAGGTGGCGTTGCCCGTCACCGTATCATATTCCGTCACCTGCCATCCTTCCCAGCTGTTGGGCGAAGTGTACCAGCCGAGAAACGTGTAGCCGTCGCGCGACGGCGTAGGCAGAGAACCAAGCGTAGAGCCGTATGCAACGCTGCGTTGTTCCGGCGCGGTTCCGTCCGCGCCGTTCAGATCAAACGTCACAGTATATTCCACTACCCGCCATACGGCGTACACGGTCATGTTACCCGTCACGACGGTGGACGCAGTCACTTCTACACTAGATGTATCCTGGCCCACGTACCAACCGAGAAACTCGTAGCCCTTACGTGTCGGCGTAGACAAATCGCCGATGGCCGCACCTTCCACCACCTGCCGCACTACCGGCGCGTCTCCCTCCGCACCGTTCAAGTCGAAGGTCACCGTATATGTCGTTACAGGCGTCACCGACGTATCGTCGTACAATATCGACTGCGGGAGCGGCGAGGCACTCGATTCGGACGGCCGTTTCATGTAAATAGTCAAACCCTGCGGGCCGTTGTACTCACTAAAGGAAATCGCAATGTTATGAACCCCCGCCGTCAGGTATACCTCTTCCTCCCTGTACGAATGAGACGCATACGAATACGTGTTTACGACTGTTTGCCCATCGATGAAAATGTTGCAGCCGTCATCACACTCTATTCCGAATTTATATGTGCCTGACTCATCCAGCGCAATGCTGCCCGTCATGAATGCCCAGAAGTAATGCGTGTCGTAATCGCCGTACTTTCCATGGAACCTGCACTCCCCGTCAGAGTTCCAATGGTAGCCGAAGTCCAGAGTGTCGCCGATGTCAAATGTATTGGCCGTCAGATTTGGCGTCCGTACGGCAAAGAACGCAGCGGTCTCATCATACGAAGATCCTTCTATGTCGAGTAGGTTAAGAAGGGTAGTTCCGTCCTCAGCATCATAGTACGAAATGGACAGTCCATGTTTTCCCTGCGGCGTCCCCGACGTTCCATCATACAGCGACTTCACCTCCGCCGCCGACAACGCGCGGTTGTAAAGACGCATTTCATCCATTGCACCATAGAAGTATTCAGTTGAACCCGGCCTATCCCGACCAATATCAAGAGCTTCCGTATTGAACGGCACTGCCCCAAGTACGCTTATGGAGCCGACCTCCACGCCATTCAAATATGCGTGTGCCGTACCGTTTCCACGTGTCACAGCGACATGAATCCATTCACCAAGCGGAATTGACGCATCTGTGAAGATGTAACTTTCCTCTCCGCTCGCACTCTCGAAACAACTTGCGTAGTCGTAACCGCTCAAATACCCACGCTTGATGATTTCAAGTCCATACTGTCGCGTATTGGACTCCCCCGTCCCTTTTGACATGATAGGAATCCACGATCCATACCACGAATCTGCCCGAATCCATGCACTCATAGTAGAATTAGTGATTTCATTTAGCCGACTATTTGCCGCAACTTGAATGTAGTTTCCGCTACCAAAATAATACGCCCCATTTGCATTTCCAAACCTATCCTCCGTCAATGTCACACCATGCACTGCACCATTATTCCCATTCCCGCTCGCATCGTTCGCGTTGCCGTCGAACGGCCAGTACGCCACAAGACCATCGGTCGGTGAGAACGTGGGTGGCACAGGTGGAGCGCTGACAAGCGTGTCAGCGAAACCGTCACCGTATTCAACGATATAACCAGCCATAGTGTAAGCATATGCATCATCCGCCTCGTCGTCCCAGTCACCTCGCAACTGCAACAGATAGTGCTGAGCGTTGTAGTTGTCTGGCTGAGTAGCATCCCATCGTGAATATGACCATGCCTCACCTGTCACCCATGTCCAGTTGCCTTCAGAATCTTTATCTGTACCCCCCAGCCAAAGGAAGTTGTTTAGTTCGCATTGCGACTCCAGCACTGCCCATTCCTCTGCACTGGTAATGGTAGCCAGATGCCCGCCTCTTGCAATCGCCGCACTCCGTGCATCTGTCCAGGTTATACCGCTAGACAACACCACTTCGTAACGATGCGATGACAATCCGCCCACTTCCTCGACCTTCTGCCACTGCGCATAGTACGTGACATCGTCGCTTACTGTCGTTTCCGCCGTGACCTCCGTCCCGTCGCTCTTCGCCGTGAACCAGCCGAGGAACGTGTAGCCCGTACGGGACGGAGTGGGCAGCGTGCCGAGGATGTCCCCATAATAATAGGTATAGGCATTTCCACCGGTACCCTCGTTCGCGTCGAACGTCACCGTGTACGTAATCGCCTCCCAGCGCGCATAGTAGGTCGCGTCGCCGGTCACCGTGTCGTATTCCGTCACCTGCCATCCCTCCCAGCTGTAGGGCGAAGTGTACCAGCCGAGGAACGTGTAGCCGTCGCGCGACGGCGTAGGCAGAGAACCAAGCGTAGAACCGTATGCAACGCTGCGTTGTTCAGGCACAGTCCCCTCTGCACCGTTCAAGTCGAATGCCACAGTGTATTCCGCCAGCTGCCAAACCGCATACACGATCATGTCACCAGTCACAGCCGTCGAGGCCGTCACCTCCTCGCTCGACGCTTCCTTGCCCCTATGCCAGCCGAGGAACTCGTACCCTTCGCGCTCCGGCGTCGGCAGCGTCCCAATCACCGCCCCTTCCGCAACCTGCCGTTCCGCCGGCGCATCCCCGTACGCGCCATTCAAATCGAACGTCACCGTATGATATTCCCCGCTGCCCGCCAATGTCACTCCGCTCGCCGGATCGCCTACCAGCTTGAATGCAGAAGAATCGAAAGATGAATAACTACCTTTGGCAACAGAGAACTCAAGCGCCGCCTCGCTGTAGCCATTTACCTGAAGAACGCGCACGCTGTACTTTCCTGCATTGGCGAAATACACCGTTTTCAGATCAGTGCTTACCGCTCCACTTAGGGATGAATGAAACTCTTGTGACACTCCACTCCCGCTGATTGTGGCGGAAAACACATCATCAGCACCACAAGCGAATGTCCAATAACCCGCTTCGGGGATATTAATCGTTCCTATCGCTTCTACCACAAAATAATTACTCCAGGAACCAGGATAATTGGTCATCGCATCTCTAAAATGAGCGTCTCGATAAGATGGCAGGTCTTGCATGAAAGCGAGCGTTTGATAACTTTGAGTCACCGGATCGCCGTTTCTTATTGACATATTGGCGATTCCAGCTTCTGCATATTCAGCAATCTGTTCCAAGCTATCATCTGGCACAACACTTTTCGTCAAGTTATACTGCGTCACCGTCCAAAGTCCATTCGCAGGTGGCGTTGGCGTCACCGCCGTGCCGTCATACAACGCCTTCACCTCCGCCGCCGACAACGCGCGGTTGTAGATGCGAAGGTCGTCCAAATAACCCTTGAGATATTCTATCTGGCTCCACGTCTCACCGAATATACCAGCACCGCCTACGTCCATTCCAATATAGAGCGATTCATCATTTGGAGCCAACTCGGTTCCATATTGTGTTTCACCAACCGATACTCCGTTTACGTATGTCGTGATTGTCGCACCATCCCAAGTCAGAGCCACATGCTGCCAAACGCCAATTGAATATCCAGCAGACGAACCACATGTGAATATTTCAGAAGACTTCGAATCGGATTCCTTCAATGCGAAAAGCCATTCGTTGTTATTGTTTATCTGCAGACCGTATTGGCGTTTTTCATATCCCTTGCAAACTACGCTTATATGATCACTATCTAGCGTTACCCCACCTCCAGAATAACCTTCCGTAGCATTGACCCATGCAGAAATTGTTACGGCCTTGGTGACATTATGCAAAGAATCGGAATTGGGAACCTCAATATAGGCATTTCCGTCAAAATAATACGCCCCGTTCGCATTTCCGAGGCGATCCGTCGTTGGCGTCACGCCATAAACCGTCCCGTGGTTTCCGTTCCCGCTAGCGTCGTTCGCGTTGCCGTCGAAAGGGTAGTACGCAACAAGGCCATCAGACAAGGAGCCACCAGCTGGTACTGACCCAGACTCATAGCACCCAATATCAACCGTACCATTGGCGATGCGGGCATTGCCTGCCAAATCCCTGTCACACATCACATATGAATTGTCACCAGCATCGATGCACAGCGACCCCGCCGCCAACCGATAGTCGTCGTTGGCGGCATCAACAAAAAGAGGATCGTCGCTAAAAACATTCACCTGCGCACCTTCGACAGTATCAACGAGCGCACCCCAATCCCACGAGCCTATCATAAGACTCGTTCCAACACATATGGAATTATAAACTGCGCAATTATAATACGCACTCCCGCTGTGTAAAGCACTACCGTCAACTATCGTGCAGTTGCGCACAATGCTACCAATCACATTCCCGCCATTATATGCCGTGCCACCCTTAATCAAGCAATTTTCAAGGACAGCATGACCGGCGTTACCGCCGCCGGATGCCGTACCATTCAGCATCCTGCATAATTTGTATGTTCCACCAAGTGCACATCCACCATCACCGCCACCATAGGTCAGAGGCCAATCACCATTCTGCAACGTGAACCCGATGATTACGCTATTGGTGCAGATGTCGCTGTCGTCTCTACCATAGCAAAACCCCTCGAAAGCACCAAGCACACACCGAGTCCCAGTTCCAGCAGCATCGATTATCGTATCAACAAAACCAGAAGTGCTTCGTATCGTTATGGCCTTGTTGTCAGTCGTTATCGGCGCGTACGTCCCCGGCGCAACAAGGATTGTGTCACCAGCAGAAGAAGCGTCAATCGCCGCCTGTATCGTCGCCTTGGCAGACGACTCGCTCGTGCCAGAATTGGAGTCAGAACCCGTTGAACCGTTGACATACCAAGTAGTCGGGCTGGATGGTGTTGGCGGGGTTTGGCTGGTTATCACGAAATTGTCAAGATGGACACCGTTGAACGCTCCGACAAATCCCATGCCTGGATGGTGGTATTCCCATGTCAGTTCATGGCTCCCGGATCCAAGTTCAAACTCTTTGTACGTCCACGACTCATCCCGGCTAGTGTATTCGCCGGTACGCGATATAAAAGTGCTGGAGTCGCACTTGAAAGTAAACGAACCGCCATAAGTCTGAAACCGATAGTAGAAAGATATCTTGCAAGGTCCGACAACGGTCGTCTTCAACCATGAGGTCGCGTCACCGGCACCCCCGGCGCCAGATACCACGCAATCGCCATCGCCATTTGAGTCATCGGTGTTATAAGTCCAATTTACATTCTCTCCGGACACGGAAGGATTTCCTCCTGTCGTCCAAATCCGGCTTGTATTGTCAAGCCCGTCGCCAATCGTTCCCGCCAACGCCGCCACGGGCATCAACGATACCATCAACACCAATTTTCTTATCATACGCGTATATGTCCTTCTGCCGTCACATACCCGATGCGGCCCGCATCGACGGCTCAAGCGGCGCATCTTGTTTCCAGATTTCAGACATCGGGGCGATGACGGTTGCTCACCGACCATCCACGCGAGTCATCTGTTATCTCGCCTTTTACGGGCAAGACGAAAATAGTATGCCACATTCCCCCACCCAACGCAAGCGGTTTTTGGGGAATTTTGGGAAATTGAAGTTGAAGTTGTACTACAGCACCTAGTAGAACGGGCTGCCAGCCCGTTCACCTCCCCCAACGCATTGTATTACAGAGCCTGTCGGCCCCTACTAGGAACACCGCATTCTAGACGGCTGAAAGGCCATGTTACAGACCTGAGCGTGTCATCTTGGCACGCTCAGGTCTTGAAAATAGGCCGCTACGCAGCAAAAAAAGATTTGTTGCGCACCAAAGTTTCCTTTGATGCGCAAAGGTTCAACATCAGATCCATTACCAACGGCGATAGTGATACGGATGGTGGTAGCGGCCCGGATAGACGACCGTAGTGGCGGGTGCCACGACCGCAGGCTGGGTTACGACCGTAGTGGCGGGTGCCACGACCGTCGGTTGGGTGACGACCGTGGTAGTGGGCGCCACGACCGTCGGCTGGACGACCACCGTAGGGGCGGGTGCCACGACCTCTGGCTGGGCGACCACCACGGGGTCGGGGGCAATTACGTCATGCGCAAGAGCGACCGTCGCCGCCGTCAGGCCCACGATGCCCGCCGCGAGGCCAAGCCCGCTGTGGTGGTGGTGGTGGTGATGATAGTGCCCCCGGGCGAAAACGCACGTCGCGGTTGTCAGCGCAAGGGCCATTACTAAGATTTTCTTCGTGTTCATGATTTGCCTTCTCTTTCTTTTTTCCGTCGAGCACCATCGCCCGACATGAATGCTAGGCAACCTGCCACCCGCCGTCTGACACGCAACATGAAAGTTTTTTTCGCGGGCGGGGATCCAAGGCCTTTCGCCGTGATTCCGCGCAGTAATCTCACGAAGAGACGCAGAAATATAAGGCCAGCCCGAACCGTATTACGGCATCGCAAAATCCGCCAAGGAAGAGTTTCCAGTCACTTTCCGAGATCCGTGACACCTAGATGTCAGGAACGTGACACCTAGGTGTCAGTGGGTGTGACATCTAGGTGTCATAGGGTGTGACACCTAGGTGTCAGAGGGTGTGACACCTAGGTGTCAGAAATTGGGGCTCTAAAACAGGAAAGCAGTTCAAAGGCAAAGCATGGAAAATAAACCTAAATCTGAGTTGGATTTCAGTTTTTAGTCACAAAGCGTACTGTGGCGTGAGATTACGGTGCGGAACGTGGCTTTTGGGAAATTGCCTCACTTACTTGTCGTATACCTTGCGGCCGGTGCGGATGGCGTCGTAGACGCGGCGCTCGGATTCAAGACGGCGCTGGTAGCGGACCTCGCGCGCCTGGTCGGCGGCGCAGGGGACGAATCCCTCCATGTCGCAGCGGGGCGTGGCCTTCAGGCGTTCCTGTCCCTTCTTGATGATCGCAAGCGCCTCGTTGTAGGCGGGCTTGCCCTTCACGCCTTCGAGGATGCGGGAACATTCGGGACGGTCGAAGTCGAGCTGCTCGCGCTGCCGACGACCGTTCGCGTTGGAGATGCCGCCCCCGCAGAGCTTTTCGATGCGCTCCCTCTCCGCGAAGGTGAGCGGCATGCGTCCGCCGGGGTTGTCGGGATAGGCGCACTCGTACTGCGGGTAGTAGGGCGCGTTGACGTCCATCCACGTGATGACACGGTCGCGCTCCTCGTCCGTCAGCGTCACCTTGCCGTGTCCGTAGAGCTTCTTCGTGAGCTTGGACGCGTGTGAACCCCAGCTGTACGCCGGCTGGATGGAGGCCGGGCCGCCGCCAATGCATTTGATGTAGCCGAGCGCCCAGAGGTCGACGTAGCTCGTGCAGAAGAACGCGCCCCTGTCGCCGCTGAGGTTGATCTTGTTCCCCGCCGGCTTGCCGTAGTCGTGGCAGCTAACGCACTTGGCGGTGAAGACGGGCTGCACTTCGCGCTGGAAGCTGTAGAAGTGCGGGGGCGTGCCCTTCTCAAGACCGGCGAGGTTGTACGAGCCGTCGAGCTTGGACGGCGCGCGCTGCATGGCAAGCGGCTTGGCCGTGACGGGCGCGGCTTCGCCCACGCGGTTTTCGTGGCATCCCACGCAACCGTACTTCTCGCCCGGCTGCAGGTACGCGCCGGAGCGCATCGACTGCACCATCTTCCCCTCCGCGTCCAGCGCCTGAAAATAGACGAACGTGTTCGCGGGCACCTCGAAGTAGGCGCTGCCGTCCGCCTCCACTGGCACCGTGCCGAGGATGCGCTTGTTCTCGAACGAGTGCCAGTTCATCGCGGCCGCCTCCTCGCCATGACCGAACCAGCCGCGACGCGGCGTCCACGAGCGCTTCTCGGGCGACTCCACCACGCGGATCGCCTTGACGCTTCCCGGCGCCACGCCCTTCATGTGCGTGCCCACGTAGATGTTCTGCACGTAGAAGAGGCCCGGCGCGGTCGGCGACGCGAACGTGCGCTGCTCGCTCTGCACGACGGGCTTCTTCGACGGACGCAGCACGAAAGGCGAGTGGCACCCCGGCGCCTCCGCGTGGAACACCACCTCGTTGCCGTGCAGGTCGAGGTAGACAAGCGCGGTCTCGTCCCCGCGTCCGGTCATGCGCACGGCGAGAAAGTGCTCCGCGTCGAGCGGGAACGGGTCAGAGTACTTGAGGCGGATGCCGCGCGTGGAGTCGAAGTCCTCCTTGCCGCCCGCGTGGATGCGGTCGCGGTACGAGGCCGGCCACGTGCGCAGGACAGGCTCCTTGCCGTCCACGCCCTTCGCCCGGTCGATGATGCCGAGCGCACCCCACGGACGGTCATGGCAGCTGCCGAGCACCGCGATCACCTTTGAGCTGTCGTTCGGGTCGATGGCGCGCGCGTTGAGCACGCCGCCGGGGCTCGTCGTGTTGTTACCCCAGTAGATTGCGTGGCGCGTGCCATCGGGGTTGCACACCCAGAGACCCTGCGCGTCGCCGAAGTTGCGGTCTACGTACTCCCAGCGGTCGTAGATGATGCGTCCGTCGGGCAGCACGGAGGAGTGTCCCTCGAAGAGCGTCGACACGCCGATCTGGTGGATGTTGGCGCCGTCCGGCTTCATGCGGTAGAGGTTCGCCATGATGTGGCGGTTGCACATGCAGTACTTCGGGTTGCGCGTGGAGCTGAAGAGGATGTCGCCGTCGGGCAGCCACACGGGGTCGATGTCCGAGACGCCCTTCTCGCGCGTGAGCTGCGCGAGGCCCGTGCCGTCCGCGTTGACGGTGTAGAGGTGGTAGTCGTCCGTCTTGCCCTTGCGCATGGAGAACACGATGCGCCGTCCGTCGTAGTCCACCTCCGGATCGCGCACGGTGCGCGCCGGCTCCTCCGGCACGATCACGCGCACGGCGCCGGTCTTCGGATCGAGCGCCTTCAGCGCGCCCTGCGTGCGGTATTTGCTTTCGTTGATCTCGCCACACTGGAAGAGCGTCGCGGTGTTGTGGTGGTCGGGCGCGTACTGCGCGCGCGTCACGTACGCGATCTCGTGCGCGTTGACGATCGGGTTCTCGCGCACGAGCGCCTTCAGGAGAAATGCGTCAAACGCCTTCGTGGATTTCGAGGCGGTAGCGGACAGCTCCTCCAAGAGTTTCGCGGCGGGATACGACGCGAACTTCGCGCCGAGTTCGCGCACGGCGGCGGCGGCGGACGCCACGGCCTCCTCCGACGGCATCCGGCGTTCGGCGAAGTCCGATGCGCCGCGCACGCCCTCGCAAACCACGTCGTCGATCGTGACGTGTCCCCAGCCGCTGGTCGCGTGGTCCACGATGCGGAAATAGACGTCCTTGCCCACGAACTTCGGCACGTTCCACGTCACCGTGCGCATCGGCTCGCCGTTCTCGCCCGTGGCGGAGACGATCGCCTTACCCGTCGCGCGGTCCACCAGCTCGAAGCGGGCGTACACGCCGCCGCCGATCTTGAAGAACGGTTGTGCTTGTCTTCAAGGGTTGAAACGAAGTACTTCCCGCCCTTCGTGTAGGGATTGCCCGTGTTGTGTTCCTTCGCGCGGTCGGTCACGATCCGCTCGAACGCGCCGGACGTCACCTTCCATCCCTGGAGGTTGCCCGTCTCAAAATCGTACACGATGCGCTCCGCCATCAATGGCAACGCCGTAGCAAGTGTCGCTATAATCGCTGTGCTTTTCATTGTTTAACCTCTTTCTCCTTATTTTTTCTGAAGTTCATGGGCCAACACGAGAAACGCGGACGCGGTCCAGGTGTAGGCAGGATCGCGGCGGGCGTCGCCAGTCTTCGCGTCGAAGTTCTCGGAGAAGCCCGACTTCATGATGAGCTTGCAGAACTTGAGCGAAATCTCGTCCGCGAGCGCATCCTCGCCGCACGCGCGTAGTCCCTCCACCGCAATGAGCGTGGACGGTCCCCAGATCGGCCCCTTCCAGTAGCCGTCGGGATGGTAGTGTTTGCTGTTGACGGACTCCGAGGCGAGCCCCCAGTCGGTAATGAAGCCCTTGGTCTTGATGTCGTCGATCATCTTCGCGCGGCACTTCTCGGGAAGGCGCTTCCCGAGGATCATCGGCAGGCGCGTGACGAGCGAGAGCGAGTCGCGGTCGAAACCGCCGTCCCGCAGACGCCGCACGCGCGGCGCGCCGTCTTCGTCGAAGAGGATCTTCACCGTCGCGTCGAGCATCTTCTTCGCGCGCGCGGTCCACTGAACGGACTCTGCTTCCCGGCCCAGCGTTTTCGCGATGTCGGCAAGACACTCCATCTGGAGGATGAGGAACGCCTGGAGGTCTGGCGTCTCGAGCGGCGGACGATTCATGCAGATCGCGGTGGAGTTGTCCCAGCCGGAGTCGCAACCGTCCAGGTACTCGGCGAGGCCGTTGTGGTCGAAGTCACGACGCGTGAGCCACCAGTTCGTCCACTTGCCGATGAGGTCGTAGGCGATCTCCAGCTTGTCCTTCGGGAACTCCTTCATCGCGCGCAGCTTCGAGAACACCCAGCCGTGTACGGGCGGCTTGACGGCGAGCCAGAAGATCTGCTCGTCGGAGACCATGTCGGGCATCATGCCCTCGGGCGTCATGAAATCGAACATGCAGCGGAACTGCTCCCATGCGGCGTCCTGGTCGTGGTAGCCGAGGCTGAGCGAGTTGATCGCGTGGTCCCAGCTCCAAGTCTTGTTCATCCAGTTGTTGCTCATCAGCATCATCGGACGCCTGAACATCCCGCGCGGACCCGCGATGGTCGTCCAGAAGAGAATCGCCGCCTCGTGCCGCGCCCACTCGAACTCCTTCGGCACGGAGGGAAGCGAGGCGTACATCCGCTCGAAGCTCGCCTTCTGCTTCGCGATAGCCCCCTCGAACGTCCCCGTCACCTCGTTGCCGTCCCAGTCGCCCGTATGGATGTCGAGGAGCGCAACCTCAATGCCGTCCTTCGACGGATGGACGCGCACGGTATTGCCGCGGTCGGGGTCGCGCACGCCCGTGCGCGTGTCCATCAAGATGCGGTCCGCGTTGAAGTGCATGTAATCGACGGTACGGCCGAACGTCGAGGGGAAATCGTACTTCTGGCGCGGGAACTGGTACTCGAAGCGGATGTGCATCTCCGGCGACTTCGAGCGCACAAGCACCACGTCGGGACGCAGATACGCGAACTCAATCGCGCCCTTCTCCGTCTTCGCCTCCAGCCACCCCTCGCGCATTACGCACTCAGTCACCTCCACGTCCTTGCCGCCGACGGACGGCACGAGGCGGCAGAAGTTCTCTCTCCAGCAGGTGCTGACGTTGCGTATCCAGAGTCCCGGATACGTGTTGAACATGTACTTCCCCTTCTCGCACCTGCACACGGTCAGGAACGACCCCGGCATACTGTACGGGAAGCCGGGATTGCCCACCTTCACCGGCTCGGCGAACGACATCAGAACGCAGGCAAACACCGCCAGTGCGGCGAGAACTCGCACGCCGCACACATGTCTTTTACGAATTATATTGTCGTTCATAATCATGTTCTTTCCATTTGACGGGAAAGCGGCAGTATTATCCCAAACTGAATGCTTAGTGTCAATTCACTTTTCAAGCCACTGCGGCGATAGGGCGCATCTGCGTTTTTCACCCATGCGCATTGGGATTTGGAAACAACCATGACAACTTTCAAGAACAACATTATCCTGCGGGCGCACCTTGAACATTCAGGATTGTGGTAGTTTGAGGATCGGCAAATGGGCGCGGGCGAGTTAGCCCGCGCGCCAAAGGCAAGTTGTTTTAAATAGTTGTTTCCAATCATCAGAAGGCTCGGCGGTGAATTACGCGACCTCGGCGATATGGTCCTTGACCATCAGCGCTCACCGGACGAAGTTTGTGAGTGCGCCGCTTTCGTTCGCGGGCGGAAGGATGCCGGCGTCGCGTCCGGCCTTCTGGCACTTCATCACATAAACCATGTTGCGGGCAAGGTTGCGAAGCGTCTGCAAGCCCTCCGGATCGCCCGGCACGTCCGCCTTGGTGAGCGCGTGGAACTCGTTCCAGTAGGAGCTGCCCACGACAATCATCTGCGAGATGGTGGCGTACTTGTTCAGGACGTCGAAGCTCGCGCTTGTGCCCGCGCGGCGCGCAACGACAATGCTGGCGCACGGTTTGTGGTGAAGCGCGGCGTAGCCGTCCGCGCGCATCGTCGAGAAAAAGAGACGGTCGAGGAAGCTCTGGATACGCCCGCTCGGATGCGCGTAGTAGACGGGCGAACCGAACACGAATCCGTCCGCCGACTTCGCCTTCTCGGCGAACGCGTTCACGGCGTCGTTCGCGAAGACGCAGCGCTTCAGCTCCGCGCACTTGTTGCACGCCATGCAGTCGGCAATCGGCTGTGCGCCGATGTCGACAATTTCCGTCTCCACGCCTTCGGCGGCGAACGTCTTCGCCATTTCCTGAAGGCCGGCCTTCGTCGACCCGTCGTTGTTCCATGAACCATTCAGCATCAGTACTTTCATTTTGCAGTCTCCTTTCAAGAACTTTTGTTAGTTGGGATTAGTCAAACGTCACCTTGGCGGCTTCGCCGGCTTTGCGGCCGATGTCGTAGATGCGTTGCATCACCTCTGGGTCGTGGCAGACGCGGGAGATTTCAAGAGGTTCCCTCGGCGCGATGAGGATGGCCTTGCCGGCGGCGACGCGCGAGTCGATGTACTCCAGCGTTTCGTTGTACCAGACGTGACGATTCTTCAGCGCCTGGTAGATGGCCGGATGGCGGTTCAGAAGCGGCTTGAGGAGGCACATCCTCTTTTTCGGGAACTTGCGGTAGCCGTGGGGACGCGTCGTGACCACCACGTTTTGCTCATAGCCGATCGACTCGAAATAGCGGAGCGGGATCCCGTCCGAAAGGCCGCCGTCGAGGTACAGTCCGCCGTCGATCACGACGGGACGCGAGACGAGCGGCATCGAGGCGGAGGCGCGGATCCAGTCGAACGCGCGCTCATCGGCCTTGTCGAGCCGCTTGTACACGGCCTTACCCGTTGCGCAGTCGGTGGCGACGACATGGAACTCCATCGGGTTCGCCTCGTATGCCGCAGCGTCGAACACGTCCAGTTCCATTGGGAGCGTCCGATAGCAGAATTCCGCGCCGAAAAGATCGCCCGTCGTCAAAAGAGACTTCCACGAGCAGTAGCGCGGATCGCGGGCGAAACGCTTATTGTAGCGGATTACGCGCCCAATTTGCCCGCTTTTGCAGTTACACCCGAAGCACGCCCCGGCGGACACGCCGACGATGCCGTCAAACGTGACGCCGCGCTCCATGAGGACGTCAAGGACGCCGGCCGTGAACAGCCCGCGCATTGCCCCGCCTTCAAGTACAAGCCCGCGTTTCAATTATTCATCCCATGGAATGTGGATAAAGGTCGCCGTGCGGTTAGCGGGCGGGGGGGCTGCTTCTAATGGCTGCTGAGCAGGGCCACCAAATCATTGCTGGTGGAGACGGAGGCAAGGCGGGATACGATGCCATTGGAAATGAGGCATTTGCACAATTGCGCCAGAAACTGGCGGTATCCCGCCTGGTTGGGACTGGAGCAGACGATCACGAAGAAGATGTGCGTTCTGGAGCCGTCTATGGCGTTGAAATCAATCGAACGGCCATGTCGCATAACGCCGAAGCCCACAAGCATCTTCTCCAATCCGGGGACGTATCCGTGCGGAATCGCAATGCCGTGCATTGCGGTGAAGCTGATGTCGCCCAGGGAGTGCGCGATGATGGTCGAGACCATGGCGTCGAGCTTGTCCATGGGCAGGCCGTTCTTCTCGAAAACGGCCTTGAGAACCCGGCGGACGACGCCTACGGCGGTCGCCTCGGTGATGTCGCTGACGACGGGAATGGACTTGACAACATTCTGCCACTCTGCATCGTCCATTGAGATGACTTCGTTCGTTTCGTTCATTTGACTTTTTCCCATGCTGTAGTTGTTGTTGCTTGTTTGATCAAGGTTTGACGTCCGTATAGCCGCACAGCGCGCCCAGCGCCCAGTCGAGGGCGAAGAAGGAAACGCCCTTCAGGGCGTTCGCCGCCTCGAGCTGCGCACGCACGGAGTCCCGGTCGGGGCTCGCCTCGTCCGCGCAGGCGGCGATTCCCGGGACGAGGGCGGACGCCGGCGCCGCAGCCTTGCACAGCGCTAGGTCGCGGTTGAAGGCGGCTGGGGACTCGGTGTAGATCATGGGCGAGACGAAATCCACCCACTCTTCCTTCACCCACCGGGGCCAGTCCTGGCCACGCTTCGCCGCCGCTTCGGGGGTGGGGAACACTGCGGCGGAAAGCGCGCAGCCCGGACGCGCACTGCGAAACATCCGCGAGAAAGTCCGGACGAAAAGCGAGATGTCGTCCATCTTCTCGGCGGTCGCCTCCTCAGCGGACGGCAAGCGCACGTAGTCGAGCTGGACGCCGACGACATCCTGCGGGATAGACTGCAGTAGCTCCTGCACGCGCCTGCCGCGTGCTTCTCCGCCGTGGGGAACGGTCCACCGGCCGTCCGAAGACGGTTCAAACGCATTGAGCCAGAGATGGACGCCGACGCCCGCTTTACCGGCCATCCTGAAAAATCGCCTGACGCCTGCCTCCCCGGAGCCCAGCGCCTCACGGCGGACGAAGAGCGCATTCAGGCCGTACCTCTTCATCCATTCCGGCAGCGCCGGCATTCCACCCGGAAAGCCGGGAGGATTCTGTAGCCATGCCCCGCGCAACTCGAACTTGGCGAGTTCCTTGACAGAGATGGGCTTCATGGGACCAGGAATGTCCTGGCAGGCCATGTTGGGCGACACTTTCTGGACGATACTCCTGAGGTGCCTTGCCGCCGCAGGCGATGGAAGCGGCGGGATGTGCGAGAACCACGCACCGGCGGACGTGAGCGTCACGGCAGGCGAGATGGCCGCGCCGTTGGGAGAGAGGAACCGGGCAACAACATTGGCGGAAGCCGAGCCGTCGAAGAACGGCACGATGGTGTTGTCGGTGCTGTGGGGATATGGCGGAACGTCCTCGTCAAGGGGCTTTATGGCGCACCACTGCTGTCCGCCGTGCCAGGCACCGGGCCGCAGACCGAACGCCTCGGAAAGAACGGGGTTGGCCGAATAGTAGACGATGGCGCGGCCGCCTTTGCGAATAAACCCGGCGAGGAGCTCGGCATCGTTGGCGGGAAGCGACGAGGCATCGGGGACGATGACGAGCCGCGGGGCGGACTTCACGGCGGCGGAAACGGAGGGATGGAGGTCGCAATCAAGCCGACCGCGGGATAGCGTGGCGGCTACGCGGCGCGCAAGAGTTTCCATCCACGAACCTGCCGGACCCGACAGAACGGCGATTTCAGAGACGGGGGCGAGAGAGAGCGAGTTGATGACGAGCCTGCCCGCACTGGGCGAAGGCGAGCGCCACACGCTCACGCGCACCTCGTCTATCTTCGGCTCCTTGCCAATGGTCGGCGCGAAGTTCCCGAACGGAACGCGCAGGCGCGACGTGGCAAGCGCGGCAGTGTCAACTTGGGCGGCGACAAGCCAGTCTCCGCCGATTTTCAAGTGGAACGTTGCGGCCCTGACGGAAGCGGCCCCCTCGAAAAGCTTGATGTCGAGCGCGATGGCGCCCGCCGGAACGCCGGAGCGGGATGGCGTCGGCTTCACGTCCACGAAGACCCGGTCCTCCGCCGTTTTCGCGAAGTCCCACTCGAGAGACGTCACGGCGGCCGACGCCACCAGGGCAGCGAGGGCGCAGGCGGGCGACAGGAGCCTTTTCATAGCCCTTTGGAAGATCATCGCCACACGTACTCCTCGTCATCATCGGCCGGTTCTTTGACGGACTGGCCCGTGGAATTGGCGGCGGCGACGACAGTTGCGGATTCCGGAACGGGCGCCTGGGTGGGGCGAGGCGTCCCGTCGAGCCGCTGCGGCTCACCCGGAGGGTTCGCCCCACCGGCAAAGGGGTTTTCCAGCCTTACGGGAGCGTGCTCGTTGCCCGTGTTGCCGTTGTTCTTGATGATGCTGGCTGTCTCGCGCCGGTTGCTCCGAATGCGCGAGCGGATCGCGTTTACCAGCGCGCTCAGAAGGAAGATGGCGGCGAGAATGCCGAACACCAGATGGAAGAGGTCGTTCTGAAGCAAGTCCCCCATACCGGTCAACCCTCCTTCGGCAGGATGTCCACGTCCTCGGCCGCCTGCTGTATGATCGCGGCGTCTATCTCAGGAGCCTTGGCCACGTAGCCGAGCATTAGCGCGGTGTCGCAGATGTTGGTGATGCTTCTGGGCACGCCGCCGGAAAGGCGGAAAAGTTCGGACAGGGCCTCGTGGTTGAAGATCCACATGTCGCCGCCCGCCGCCATGACCTTGTGCTGGACGAACTCGATGGTCTCGCTTTGCGAGAGGGGGGCGAGCGTCCAGGTAAGCTGCACCCTGGCACGCAGGGACTGGTAGGAACGCACCATGTCCAGAAGCTCCGGAATGCCGGCCATGATTACCGTGGCGAGCTGCTGTTCGCGTCCGTCGCCGGAGGTCAGGCGCAGGTTGCTCAAGTAGTGGATGAGGTAGAGCCCGTCGTCGTCGCCCAGATACTGCGCCTCGTCGATGAGAATCGCGTGGTGCTTCAGGGCGCCCGGCTTGTGGGAGAGCTCCTGGAGCGTCATGAGGCCGTCCGCGATCGAGGCGACCGTCCCCTTCACGCCAAGGCCGGCGATGACATGGCGCAGCAGCGCGAGGTGCCCCTTGGGGATGGCGTCGATGCGGATGTACGGGATGCCCGCCTGGGCGATACGCTCGGTCAGGTTGGACAGGAGGAAGGACTTGCCCATGCCGAACTGACCGGTGAGGATGCCGGCGACCCGCCCTTCCGAAACCAGGTAGAATAGGCGTGCCACGCCCTCCTCGAACTGACTTGAGAGGTAGAGCTGCCGAGGGTTGTATGAGTTGACGAACGGCGCTTCCCTGAGATTCCAATATTTTTCGTACATGTCAACTTCCTTCCTTCATTGCTGCGGCGAACGAATATTTCGCGCGTTTTTTCGTTTCTGCCTCGGCGGCAGCGAACGAATATTTCGGACGGTCTCTCCTTTCGGGCACGGGCGCTGCTGGGGTGGGCTTGGGCATGGGGGTGGGCATGGGCACGGAGGTGGGCATGGGCGCGGAGGTGGGCATGGGCACGGAGGTGGGCATGGGCGGCGGCACGAAATGCGAAATCTGGCCGAGTATGGACTGCGTCATGTCCATCATCGCCGGATCTGCCCCATGGGAGAAGGACACTGCGGCCGCCGGCGCCTCATTTCGCTCGGCAGGTGCATGGGATGCACCCGACGACGTTGGGACGGCCACGGGCTCCACGTCCTTCACGAACCCTTTCCGCGGCACGAACTTCAGCGATGCATCGTATGGCAGGCGGATGTTCGCCGTCAGTCCCATGTAGGTGAGCACCTTCATGAAGTAGTTGCCCAGTCTGTCGCGGTGGAACTGGATAGCGACCGAGGATCTGTTCTTCATCTCCTCCCACACCTTCTTGGCGGCGGCGGAGACGGGTTCCGGCAAGGCCACGATGGAGGTAAGCCCGGATTCTTCGAGCGTCGAGATGAATTCCGCAACGCGCTCTGGAACGGCGGAAACAGGATGGACTTCTAACCAGGGCCGGGCGTCCTGGATGAAGAGGACGGCCGCCGAGATGCGGTGGGCCTCCGCGATTATTTCCTCAAGCGATTCCCTGACGGGCAGCACCTCGCCCGGCTTGTAGGAATGGTAGAGGATCGAGAGCGCGCCGATTTCACTGGCCTTCTCCAGATCGTAGCCGACTTCGCGCGCCCGCAGCACGATACGGTCATCGGACTCGGCGAAGACGGCTAGGACCTGCTCCTCCAGCTTATAATAGCTGTTCAGTACCGCGCCAGCGGCCACTTCGCGTCCTTCGCCCGAGGCACCCGTCAGAAACGTCATGTGGCCGACGTAGATGCCGGAGAACTTGTCATCCAGCACCGGAATCCCGATGGGAACCTTCATGATCTTCTTTGCCATTTAGGCTCTACCCCCCGCCGCCACGGCAGCCTCAAGCTCGCGCATGCGGTTCACCATCGCGGTGATGTCCATCAGCGTGCCCACCACCAGGTCGTGGCGAGCACCCGAAAACTTCATCAGCTCGCAGAAAAGCACGTCCACGTGGTTGGGCTTGAGCGAATCGACCAGGATGGGGCCTCCGAAACCAGTGTCAACCGTGTTCCTGACGACCCCGTTGAAGAGTTCCGCGTTCTGCCCCACGACGTCCGCAAGCGTGAAGCCGACCGTCCGCGAGTAACCGACCAGCGCGTTGAAGCGGCTGTTGGCGTGCATGACCTTTCCCGTAGCGGCATCGACCGCGAAGACGGCGGCGGCGGTCCCCTCGAGGACGGCATTTAGCTCCCCGCCCGCGGAGGCGATGGCGGCGGCGACGTCATTCGCCCTCTCGCAAGCGGACTTCACCAGCGCCAGCAACATCTTTCCGTCGAAGGGCTTGCCGACCACTTTCCACACGCCGCTTTCATAGAGTTCCGTGACAACCTCAAGATCGATGGCCGAGGCGGTCTCCACCACCACTGGCACCGTCTTGATGATGCCGCTTTCGCGCAGGAACTTCAGCACCGACCATCCGTCGTCCGCCTCCGGCATGACGAGGTCAAGAATGATGGCGGAGTAGTTGTATTGGCCCTTGCGCAGCATCTCGATGGCCTGGGCGCCGCCCGAAGCCTCGTGAACCTCAAATTCTTTCTGGAATGTGATGCGGAGGATGGTTCGCGCGACGTTAGAATCGTCGACGACCAGGATTAGGGGTTTCGCACCCCCGCGGACTCCGCCCTGCGTGCTGAGGTGATGATTTTGGATTGCCATGCGTATATTCCTTTACAATGTCATGGGTAACCGGAGTGGCGTTAGAAATGGGTTAGGAGGTAGAGAAGCACCATGTGGTCGATGTAGGACCTCATGGCCAGGATGTCGTATTCCACCGAAACCGTCAGCCAGTCGGTGATGTCGTAGCTGTAGAGGCCGCCAAAACCCCAGATGGCCTCCCAGTCGGTGTCTCGGTCGGTATATTTCTCGTCGTCCATCACAAAGCCGCCGCGCCCGTCGCTCTTGGCGAAGCCGCCCAAGAGGTCTGTCCGGAACCGCAGCTTGTCCGAATCCGTCTCGTAGCGCAGCACGCCCAGAACGCGCTTGTCCCAGTAGGGCGTCCAGTAGAAATCGGAGGCGTCGCTCGTCGTGGTGGTGTTGAATCTCAGACCGTACCAGACCGTCGGCATGGACTCGGAGGACCACAGGGACTCGAGGTTCATGAAGTACATTGCGTTGTCGTCGCTGTAGGTCCAGTACTGCGTGCGGCCGGACAGCTTCCAGTAGTCGTACGGCAGCCACGCCGCCGTGAGGGCGAGGGAGTCGTACGTGACGTCCTTGACAGCCGAGGCCACGTAGTCGTGGTCGAAGAGCGTCATTACGGAGAAGTTGTCCTCTGGGTTCCACCGGGCGCCGAAGGAGAATACAATCTCGTCGTTCTTGTGCATCCGCGAGAAATGTTCGCTGCCGCGATGATCCTGCAGGTTCTCGTAATCGTGCCTGTACTTGCCGGAGTAGTCGGGCTTGCGCGTCGACACCCCCCCCGAGCCGAAGAGGAACACCCCGGAATCGAGGCGCCAGTTCATGCCCACGCGCCAGTCCTCGGTGTCGGCCTTGAACTTGTACTTCGTATCCCCGTAGTCCAAGTCGGACATCGTCTGCGCGTTCCAGTAGGGCCGGACGGTCTGCTTGATCTCGCCCTTGTGGTATTCGCCGTACAGGCCGATCCTGTCGTTCCAGTTGGCCCCGGCCTTCGCGCCGTACCTGACGACCTCCACCTGGTCGTTGGCCTTGGTGTGTGAGAAGTCGATCTGTCCGTAGGGATGGGAGGGATCGAACCAGGGTTTTTCCTTCTCCTTTGACATCTGCCACTCGAGCTCAGGCTCGCGCAATTCGCCCGCGACCTGCTTCGTCTCCCCGACTTCGCCGGGATCGTTCCGGCGGTTCGTCGTGTCGTTGCGGTCATCGCGCTCCGCGTCGTGCGCGGACGTCCCGCCCGATACCGTCTCCAGCAATGGGCGCATGCTGGCGGAGACGCGGTTGCGGAAGCGGTGGCGGATGTTGTAGTCAAGCTTGGTGCACAGGTCTTCGGGATAGCCGCCTTTGCGCAGGCTGGCCACGATTCTGTTCGCCTCGTTCGGCTGGTTGAGGAGCATCGCCAGCTCGGCGCGCATCCGGCGGCCCAGGAAGTAGGGATGGAACTCGTAGGCGTGCCGGACGACGTCCTCGCCCTCGTCCGACCAACTGGGCTCGTAACGGCGCGCTATCATCGGGTCGTCGCCGGTCAAGGTGAAGCCGGTGGTACTCTGCACGAAGCCGAGGCTATAGGAACTGGCGGCCTCGGAGATGATGCTGTCGCTGATCGAGCGCTTGGTGTTGATGTTGCACGCGCCAACCTGCCCCACTGAGCCGCGGGGGTAGGCCACCATGGCCACGGCACAGTCGTTCGACCCCATCTCCTTGCGGATCTTGGCGCGGCTATCGCGGAACTCGCGGCGGATGCGCCGGTCCCATTCGTTCATCGACTCGATCCGGTTGCGGTCGGCCTTCCACAGGCGGTTGTGCAGAGGGTCTCGCATGTCAGTGCCCTCCTTGTCCACAGGCTCCTTCTTGTCGCCGAAGCGGAGCGAGGATCCGACGATCCAGTTGCCAGTGTTGGCGTAATGGCGAATCTCATCCCACTCAAGCCTGCTGGGCTCGAAAGATTCCGGTTCCTCGGAGGGGGTGAAGAGCGTGAAAGGAACGCCGAACTCCTCCGCAACACGGGTGCCCAGTACCATTTGCGAGCGGCGGGCGGTGTCGAACGTCACCGCGAAGGTCAACCGGGGGCCAAGGGAATCTTCGTCTTCCTGGTCTTCCTCGTCTTCGTCGCCATCCTCGTCGTCATCATCCTGCCTATATCGCCTGCGCTCGCGGACCTTTCTCGTCTCCTTGTCTTTTTTGAGGTAATGCACGCCCGTGACCATCCAGCCGACATGGTCGAAGAACTTCGCTGGGATGGGCGCGTCCTCCTCGTCGGCCTGCTCGTCGATGAGATGCCGCACTTTCCGGCGGCCTGCCTTGGCGTTTTTTGCGTGACGCCCCGCAGCGCCGATGATCCGTGGAATCTCGTCCGCCGAGACCAGTTCCCAGCCGGCCCGCTGCAGCGAACGGATATGCTCCGTCAGGCGTCTCACGCTCGTCTGCGGCATCCAGTCGCTCTCGGTGAGGCCTGTGTACTTGAGCGTGAATACGGAGCTCTTCGACCCCGCCTCCTCGAGCCGTTTCGCCTCCGCCAACGCCTTGGCGTATTCGCCCTGGGCGGAATAGAGGCGTGCGCGGTAGTAGTGTATCATCGGGTCGTCGCGGTCGAAATACTTGAAGCACTCACGCAGGACGCGCTGCGCGGCCTCGAATTTCCGCTCCTTGACCTCCACCTCGAAAAGCAGCGCAAGCGCCCGCACTTCCTGGTGGTTGTACTTGATGAGGATGTCCTCGATCTGGCTGCGGCAGAGGGTCAACCGGCCGGACTGGTAGCAAAGCTCGGCCAGGAGGTTGCGAGCCTGCATGTTCAGGGGATCGTCCTTGACCGCCTCCTGCAGGCGGTCGATGATCGTTTCGGTCTTGTAGCGTTCGGGGTTGACCCGGTTGATGGCCACGCACCTGCTCGCGAGCCGAGTGAGGTACTCCGCCCGCATGAGGCGGTTGGTGGTCGCCTCGATAAGAGCCTCGAGAGGTGTCACGTCCTCCTGGCCCGAAAGCTCCGCGACATCGGCCCGGAGCCGCATGGCCGCCATGTTATTGGGCTCCAGCACGAGGACCTCACGGCAAAGACGGTCGGCTTTCTCCAGTTCGCCCACACGCAGCTCCAGCGCGGCCTGCTCGAGCTTTATGAGGGCGTTGTCCGAGATGACTTCCGCGATGTCGCGGTATATCTTGAGCGCATCCTCGTCCTGAAAGCGGTTCGCAAGCATCTGGGCGTAGGTGTGCTGGATGTCGACGCGGTCGGGGTTCTCCTTGACGAGACCCTTCAAAACCGCTTCGGACTCCTCGATCTCGCCCAGTCGCATCAGGTTCTGCGCGAATGAGTATTTGAGGTCGTAGTCACGCGGATTGATGGCGAGGGCCTTGCGGAAGGACTCGTCCGCCTTCACCCAGTCCTTCTCGAGGATCTCGTACTGCGCGACGAGCGCGTGGGGCTTGGCCTTCTCGGGCATCAGGTCGCGCATCCGGAACCACAGGTCGCGTGCTCGTTTCTGCTGGCCGCTCCGCACATAGCACCAGCCGAGGCCCTCCCAGCCGGCCTCCAGCGCGGGGTCGCGCGAGATCGCCTCCTCCAGGAAGGGAATGGCCTCGGCGAACTCCTCCTCCTGCACGAGTCCGAGTCCGTGATACATGAGCGCCTGGGCGGGCGTTACCGAAACGTCCGTCCGGCGGGACTCGTCGATCACGCGTTTGAACTCGTCCTGGATGGTAGCGGCGCAAGCCGAACCGGCAACCAGGACCAGCGCCATCACGGCTGCCAGTCCATTTATCCTCATCGTGCCTCCTGCGGGTTACTTCTTGTCGGGCCAGTAGGTCTTGAGCACGTCCTCCGCGACGATTTTCGCACCTTGGAAGGACAGGTGGATGCCGTCCGTGTCGCGCACCGAGACCGCCGCGCCCGTCTTGGAGATGATGGTCTGGGTGTAGCGTCCCGGCCGGATCGTGAGCACCTTGCCCATGTCGTACCTGTGGAACCGGCCAAGGTACTTCTTGTCGCCCGCGATCTCGGCGACGATGCCGGCGACGAGCTGAGCGTGCTGCTCGTTGCCGTCGGACTTCATCGGCGGCGTAAGCATCCACACTGCGTGGGTTACGCCGCTCGTGTAGAGGGCGTCGAGAAGCTCCTCAATACGGCACTTGTACTCGACGCGCCACTCGTCCGTCCCCACTGCGGCCATGCTGCCCGTACGGCTCTCGAGGCTCTGCCTGTCGTTCGTGCCCAACGCGATGAACGCGGTCTTCGGCTTCACCCGCTCGCAGAGTTCCCTGGCCTTCGCCGGCCAGTTGAAGACCGACGGCCGGGCAAGTCCGGAACCGAGCGACGAGAACGACTCGGCCGGAGTAACATCCTTCGCCTTGAAGGCCTTCTCCATGCCCTTGCCGAGCATCTTCATCATCGAGTCGCCAATGAAGACGACGGGCGCGTCGAGTTTGACCGGCTCCCCGATCTTCGGAACGTCCGTCTCCGCGCCAGTTGCCGTAATCGCCGCCATCAGGACGGCCGCAGCAATAAACCGTACGTGCGGATTTCCCGCATACGACTTTCCATTGAGTGTTTTTCCTGTTGTCATAGACTTCTTCCTTTCTTAGGCAGTTGGCCGTATATTATACGATTTCTTTCCCCATGTCAATTCCGTTTCGACATTTTCTTACCTTGTTTTTTACTATTGCGGGCTATCCTCATGGTCGAGCCACCGTCCGCGAACGCGCGCAGCCCCCCGGCGGAGAAAATCAAGCCGGAACATCGCCGAGAGACGCGCAACCGGGCGCACGAACGCCTTCGCCGCGTCGCGGGCAACGCCGTAGTCCATGTTCTCGGCGTTCTTCTCCATCGCCGGCGCGTTCATGAGCACCACAAGCGCGTAGAACACGGCAAGGCCGACCGCCGCCGTCCGCCAAGTCACTTTCCTTCCTTCAGAGTCCTTCATGTCCGCGCCTCCTTAGAACTGGAAATAGATGAATGGAGCCACGCCTTCGGGGGCGAGTCCCAGGATGATGGTAAACACGACCGCCGCCAGGCCGCCCTGCACCCACACGGGCCACCTGCGCACGCGGTCGGTGAACCAGGCGAGCCGCGATCCGTCGCAGAGCTGCAGGGCGAAGCCCACCGCCAGCACCACCGCGCCGGCCGTCACCGGCAGCGTGGACTCCGTGCCTACGGCCATGAACGCATTGAGGATTCCCTTGAAGGTCTCCATGCCGTCTGCGGAGCCCGCCCTGAAGAGAATCCACAGGAAGGCGACCACATGGAACACGAATATCCGCGCAAGCCACTTCGGCGGGCGGAAGGATACGAGTCGGCCGAGCATGCGCTCCACCGCCAGCAGCGCGCCGTGCAGGATCCCCCACAGCGCGAACGCCCAGCCCGCCCCGTGCCAGAGACCGCCCAGGAACATGGTGAGCATGAGGTTCGCGTAGGTTCTCGCCTTCCCCCTGCGCGAGCCGCCCAGTGGGATGTAGAGGTAGTCGCGGAGCCACGACGAGAGCGAGATGTGCCAGCGGCGCCAGAACGTCTGGAAGCTGTCGGAGAAATAGGGCGCGTCGAAATTGATCGGGAACTCGAAGCCCAGCAGCAGCGCGCAGCCGATCGCGATGTCGGAGTAGGCCGAGAAGTC
>CACZAK010000006.1 GCA_902779075.1 uncultured bacterium
GTCCGCCTCGTCGCCGAACGCCGAGCCGCCCGCCGCCGCGACGACGGGCGTATCGACGCTCATCATCACCGTCGAGAAGCGCTTGGGCGCCTCAATCTCCGCCGGCACGTTCGCAAGCTCCTTGAAGAGCCGCGCCGTGCCGTTCGTATCCATCCCCGCCGCGACGCGCTGGAGAAGCCTGCACGTGCCGTTCGCGTCCACGTGCATCATCACGCTCATCTTCAACGTTCCGCCGGCCTTCACGGGGATGGAATTGGTATCGTCCATCCAGGTGACGTGCGTGAGCGCGATCTCGCCGATCCAGAGACCGGTCGGATAGGTGACGGCGCTCTCGGAGACCGGAGCCACGTAGATCGGCAGGCGCACGCGCATCTTGCTGGCGCCGAGGTCCTCTATCACCAGGATCGCCCCGTATTCCGTGGAGGCGTCGACTTGGGAACGGTCGATGCTGAATATCTGCTCCGTAACCTCGCCCGCTTTCAGCTGAACATCCCAGGCGACCGACACGTCAACGTTCGTGTAGCCAGGCTCGCTGATCGCATCGCCGCGCGGCAGCCGGCGCGAGATGGGCGGCGGCTCCTCGCCGGACACCGATTTCGAACTCACCATCGTGAACCTGAACGTGTGGTTCGTCGTGCCGCAGTTCATGACCTTGATGGATGCGTAGTTGTTTCCATTGTAAAAGGCCACGGAATCGCCCTGCACGCCGATTACGCCCGGCCAGTCGCATGCACTCGTTGATGTGAGCGCATACGCCTTGCCTCTGACAATTGGCGTCAACCGCCCGAAGCCGCCATGCTCCGCATCCTTTGTTTCGGGCCTATCCGGATTCGTGCCATAGATGGAGTAGATCGCCCTGCCAGAGGACGACATGCCGAACGGACCTTCGCCGAAGTAGTCCTTGATGGGGATCGTCTCTTGGGCTGTCGATACGCCGGCCATGTTGAAAGATTCCACAGACTCGGAGGACGAGACCTTGTGCCACGTCATCTTAGGCACGGCCGGCACGCCCTCGAAGGTGATATTCGCCGAGTTCGTGGCGAAGAGCAGGAACGTATTGCCGCCGATGATCGACTGGAGCGCCGAGGCGCTTTCTTCGCCACGGTTCCACTGCAGATAGGGCAGCTCCGCCTGCAACTTCTCGTTGCCGCTCTCGTCGTACTGGGCGGTCTCGGAGTATGCGCCGCTGCGGAACGCCGCCGCCGAAATCACCGGCGTGTCGCGGAAGAAGGCTTCACACGTCGCATTGGTCGGCGTACACTCGATGTACACCGCGTTCCATCCCTCCGAAAGCACCAGCGTCTCGGTCACGCGCGGCACCGCGTAGATGGAGAGCGGCAGTAGAAGGGTCGACAGGGACAAAAGAGACGATCTGTAAACAGCAGTTTTCATTTCTTTCCTTTCAACTTTCAACTTTCAATTCCCGATTCCCAATTCCCGATTCCCAATTCCCGATTCCCAATTCCCAATTCCCGATTCCCAATTCCCACATCACTTCGCCTCCAGCCTGAAGAACTCGCTCGTGGCGCCGCCGACGGGCGTGATGAATATCTCCGTCTCGCCCACGTCGCCGTCAGTGCCGTCGGCCATCACCTGATCAAGCTCCGCGCCCTTGGCATCCTTGCGCACGCGCTTCTTCGCCCATGTCGGCTTCGCGAGCGTGTTCGCGGAGGAAACAGCGTAAACGTGGCCGCCCACGTGTTCGAACTTCAGCGCGAACTTTCCATCCTTCGGCTTGAACTCCTTCACGCGGAGGTAGTCCGACTCGTCGAACGGAATCGTGCCGGCCAGAAACTCGCCGTAGTTGCTGATGCCGTCGTTGTCGTAGTCGGCCCACGGATCGTAGGCGCCGCCGTTCATGTACGTATCGAGATACCACTGCGCCTCGTCGATGTAGGCGGTAGGAATCTCCACGACCGTGCCATCCTTGGGATTGGTGTAGCTCTTCACCTCCGTGCAGTTGAACGTCACTTTTCCGACCTTGGTCGGCGAGGCGACCTTCAGCGAATTCGGCACGTCCAGCGTCCCCTCCTGCGTCACCAGCACGCAGTCGAGCGTCTCGCCCACCGTGCAGGACTTCGCCGTGGACGCGGTGGCGACCGGAATCGAAAGGACGAAATTGACGCCCTCGGCGTTGGCGGACGCGACCGGTGACTCGGCGATCACCGTGCCGTCCGGGCGCTGGGCCCTCAGCTTCGCCGAACCGAAATCGCGCAGCACCGTGTTGTAGTTGCCTCGGAACGAACCCGCCACGAGATGCGTTCCATACGGCAGCACCGGCACCGCCCCCGCCGCAATCGGCAACAGGAGCGAAAAGGCCAAAAGCTCTTTTCCTATAGACTTTCTCTTCATACTGCTATTCCTTTCAATTGTTGTCCGTTTTCTATTTTGCCGCAAGGCCTTTGTGTTCTTTGCGTTCTTTGTGGCTAAAACTAATCTTTCTTCACCTCTACCTTTACCTTGAAGAAGCCCGCACCTTCGCTAGGCCTCCCCACCTTCGGAAACTCAACCACGCCGTCCGCGCCGCAGAGGACGCCGATGTTCTCCGCTTCCGCATCCGCCGCGATGCCGGAAAGCGTCGCGCCGGAGTGGAGCGAATAGTAGAAACCTGGCGTGCAGCCCGTAAGTACGACATTCGTCGTCACCCCCATTGGAAGTTGCGCAATTTCCGCAACGGGAATCTGCCGCGTCGCGGCTGTCGCATTCTCCATGAGGTTCGTCCACGCCGTCGGCGTCAGCTGGGCGGCAAGGTACCACTTTCCGTCCTCCTGTAGAACCTCCACCGTGAACTTCGCCTTGTACCCGTCCGGCATCCCGTCGCCCGTGAGAACCGTCGCCACCGATTCGCTCGGCGCGACTTCAGCTTTCGTCTTCGCCGCCATGGCCGCCGCCTCGGTTTCGTACTCAATCGGGAACCCCGGAGTGACCAACACAGACGACGCATCCTCCCCCACCTGGATGTACTCCTGCAGCCGCCCGTCCACCGCGAGGCCGATCAGGAAAACCCCGTCAAGCGCCGGCTTCTTGACGAAGAACTCCCTCTTCCCGGTGTTGTAGTCCGAATCGTAGAAATACTTTCCAGACGCCGTGCCCGCGCTGAGGCTTTCAAGGCTCTCGTACAGCTCAAGGTCCTGTCCGTCCTTGCCGACAGCCGCAGTGCCTTCGACGGCGCGGATCGAATAGACATGGCCCCAGCCGTAGTTGAAGCTCACCTTGTACGCGCCGCCCTGCTCTATAATACTGACTTCGGGCTTGTTCGGCAACCCCAGCACATTGCCTGCGGGATCGGTTCCGAGTTGGTATTCGCGAATGTTGGAGAGACCGTCTTCGTCGTAGTCGTCATCAAGCCCGCCAATGGGAGAAGGGGCATACATTTCAACAGTGCGCAGCCAGACGTTCCATCCGTCGTCCGTGTCTGCGGAATCCGACCAGAACGCGCCGACCGGCGCATGGGCGAAGCCCATCGTTCCACCAACCGGGGGCAGGACCTTCGATGAACGGAATCTTTCTGAGCCGGAATACTTTGTCGTGACCACAAGCGTCAGCTGTTCGCCGACCTTCGCATAACCGGCTCCTTCGCCGACGGGCACGGTAACCGCGCAGTTATGCCCCACGGACCCTCCGCCGCCGAGCACAGCGTCCTGAACCTGAACATTCAGTTTCACGCCATCGGAAGTGTACACCTCAATCTTGTAGTTGGAGGACACACTCTCATCGCCGGCGAGCGTATCCGTCCCGCTCAATGCGAATCCCAGATCGTCGCGCAAAACGAGCTCGTAGGTATAGACTCCGGGAATGCCTACCGCCTGCGCCGTACACGCAAGCACAAACGCGACTATCGCGACCAACAAGGCCCTATTTGCCGCCCAGTTGAAGACTGCCGTGATTTTGTCTATCATTTTTCTTCCTAGGTATGTCGAAAAGTGAACCAATTCTACTTCTGGTTCGGCACAAATTATGCCAAATTTTCACCCTGAGCGCAAGGGGAAAAATATATTTTTTGGTGGTGGCGGGTGGTAGGTGGTGGTGGGGATTTTTTTGGGGGACGGTTCGCTGCGGTCATACGGCCTTTCGCGGTGATTCCGCGCCGTAATCTCACGCAGAGGCGCGGAAATATAAGGCCAGCCCGAACCGTAAGTATCATGGCATCGCTAAATCCGTCAAGGAAGAGCTTCCAATCACTGTCTGTGATCCGTGACACCTAGGTGTCAAGGGTTGTGACACCTAGGTGTCAGAGGGTATGACACCTAGGTGTCATAGGGTGTGACACCTAGATGTCAGAAATCGGGGCTCTAAAGGTCATGACAAGCAGGAAAGCAGTTAAAAGGCAAAACATGGGAAATAATAAATCAAAATCGAAGTTGGATTCCAGTTTTTAGCCGCAAAGAACGCAAAGGTCGCAAAATGCATTACAATGGGGGGGAATTGGGAAACCGCCTCGTCAGGTATTATTTCAGACGTGTTCGTGCCCCATGACGATTCAGACTGGAAAACCGACTTTGTCCTCTTCCGTGATTTTTCTCAACACACGGCATGGATTGCCCGCAGCCACGACCCCTGGCGGGATGTCGTGGGTCACGACGCTTCCGGCGCCGATGACCACGTCGTCGCCGATGGTAACCCCACTGAGAATGGTGCTGCCGCCGCCGATCCACACGCGGTTTCCGACGGTGATGGGTTCGGGAATCAAGGCCCCCGCGATCCGCTCCGCTGCATCCAGCGAATGGTTCGCCGAATACATGCTCATGTGCGGTCCCAACAGCGTGTGGTCACCGATCGTGATCTGCCCGCAATCGAGAAGCGTGCAACCGAAATTGATGTACACGTCGCTACCAATGGTGATGTTCTTGCCGAATTCGCACGTGAATTCCGGCTCCATCCAGACGCGCTCGCCGACCTTCTTGAAGAGCTTCCGCATGATCTCCTGCCGCCGTTCGGTTTCTTCATCTTCCGTGCGGTTGAATTCCCGGAACAGCTTCTTCGCCGCAACCCTCCGGTTGAACAAATCCGCATCAAAATCGTTGTAGATTTGGTGTGCCTGCATTTTGTCCCATTCTGTCATGATTAGTTGTCTCCTTTTCTGTTTTTTGGTATGTTTAGAGTTCAATCTCGTCGATGGTGGCTCGCTGGACGTCCTCACTCCTCAAACCAGCCGGGTTTGGCGATGTGGGGGAGGAAATCGCGGCGGAATAGCGAGCCTTGACGGTCTTTTACATCGGCCTGCACGTTAATGGCGAAGATTGTGGTGTTCGGACTGCATCCGCCGACAGCGGGAAGCGGTTTTGGTTTCGGCCCGGCAACCTTGCGCTGGACCTCTTTTTTGCCCCAGTCTTCCGTGGAGATGACGCGTTCGGCTTCCTTGAGCTTTTCCGCATGGGCGATTGCCGCATCCAGACGGCTTATCGCCACGTCGACCTGTTCTTGCGTCAGGCGCGCCCTGAGGTCGGCAATGTATTTCTCGCGGGCCTCGCCGCCCTTCATCGCGACGAGCTTGTCGTAGAGTTCTTCGTCGATGAAGTCCGGGGCGCGCGTGGCATGGCTTCCGGTCGCGACTGTCAGGCAGAAGTGAAGCTCCGGCGCCCGTATCTTCGACGTGTCGACGACGATCACGCCGTTGTTGAGCTGCCGAATGCCCGGATCGTGGTTGAGGCGGTTGATCTGCGTTCCCATGACTTGGCTCGGATACAGCTTTCTCCCGACCGTGGTGAACGCCTGCGCGAATTTGGCCGCATGTTCTCCTTGGAGCATGAAAACGCCAGGGGCGATGAGAAACGTCCCGAAACAGGCGTCGTTGTCGATGGCCTTCACCGTGACGTCGCCCTTCTCCGGCACGTTCACCATGTAGTTGTGGTGGTGGCGGTCGCCCTGTCCGGTCAGGATGTCGAACCACTCGAGGCGGTTGGACTTGCGCATCAGCTCGCCCAGCCTGGCTCCGTACTCGGATTGTCGCATCCGTAGTTCGCCGCCTCGCAGCCGGGTGCCTTCTCCATGAACAGGCCGAACTGGCCGTCGTGCGCGCCGACCGACGTCTTCACCATGACGTCGCCGAGCCCGAAGGCGTCCGCCGTCTTCTGCGCGGACATGTTGAGCTGCGCAACGAGCTGCGTGTCCTTGTAGGATCCCTTGGAAAGCTGCAACCCCTCAAGGCCCTGGCGACCGGGGGCCTCTGGCTTGAAGATGTAGGTCGAGCCGTCCTTGTATCCGACCTGGTACACGGTGTTGACCTTGCCGCTGCCAAGGGACTCAGAGGAGACGGCGTTGGAGTCGTCGAGGGCCGGATCGGCATCCTCGTCGGGAAGTCCGGCAAGGCGCGTCTCGACGACCGTCGTCACCGCCGCCCGTCCCTCGAATACGGCGGCGAGCGTCTTGTTGGTGAGGAATTTGGAAGAGTCCTTGATCGCCGCCGCATTCAGGTACATCTGCACTAGATGCGCGGTTTGGGTGCTCGTGCCGGAGATCCCGCCGTAGGCGACTTTCAAGGCACCGAATTCGTCCTCGAAGTTCTCGGTCAGGAACTTCCGCATCGTCTGGCGGAACTCCTTAACCAATTCCGGCGTGAAGGCATTGCGGTCCTTGCGCGACAGCGAATTGACCAGATTCTGGGTGTCCGGACGCTCTTCTAACATAAAGTTGAATATTGGCTTGCCTTTGTATTCAAACTTTCCAATACTCTTCAGTTCATTCGCAACGACACCGGAAAGGCAGGCCAGTTCGTTGGCGAGGGTGTTCATCTTGCGGACAGTTGCGTCGCTGTGCTTTTCCAGAAACTCAAGCGCCGCCTTGCGGAGGAGCTTCTGCGTGTCGATGGCCGCCATGAGCGCGGGGAACAGCTTCTTGACGAGCGGCTTGAACTTGTCCTGGAGAATCGGGAGGTCCGGTGCCGTGAACGTCTTGTCGATGAATGTTCGCATCGAGTCGAACGCGACCTCGCGCCGGATGCCGTTGAGGCGCGTGGTGAGGTCCGTCAGGACGCCCCGCGCCGACTCGAAGAGCGAATGGTCGAGCGGCGTGCCCTTCGCGGCGTACGTCTTCTCCGCCCGCGCGAGGGCGTTGAACGCCTCGTCGATCTGGCGGCGGATCTTCGTGGACTCGTCGTCGGAAAGCTGGCGCTCCTGCACGGATGCGAGATCGTCGATGCGCTTCGCAAGCGGCATGAGGGAAGTGCGGAAGTCGTCGGCCACCTTCTCCGAGCCGTGCATCTTGAGAGACTGGCTCGGGATGAGCGATTCAAGCGTCTTGTCGAGACGCGCGTTGATCGCCGGATCGTTCCCGACCTTCTCCGCCATGTCGGCGAAGTCGCAGACGAGCGTCTGAAGCTCCGAGGCGCGGCGGTCGGTCTGGAACATCGCCTCCATGAGCGCGTTCCGTGCGCGGGCGCTCGCGTTGTCCGGCAGGGCATTCAGCGCATTGTAGAGCATTTCCGAGAGGTCCGCCTGCGCGTCGAGGGCGGCCTTGATCGCCTTGCCGACGGCGCTATTCGGGTCCCAGTCGAAGCGGCCTTTCTCGTCCTTGACGAGGGCATTGGCGATCTGTCGGCCCGAGAACTGGTTGATGGCCTGGAACGACGTCTGGGCCTTCTTCGCGGCGCCTTCGATCAACTTGCGCGTCGCCTTGTCGAGACCGACGGCGACGAGGGTGTCCTTGAGGGCCTGGACATCAACCGGCGCCGAGGCCGTCTTCGCCACCTTGAGGAGCATCACATCCAAGGAGGCGGCAAGGCGTTTCGTCTGGTCAAGCCGGGTATCCGCTGGTAGGGCCCGATCACCGAGCGGGCCGCCGTCTTTGCCCGGCTGAAGCTCCTCGATTTTCGGCAAATCAAAGGACTGCGGCACCTTCATGCCGCTTCCGATTGCGCTAAAACCGCCGTGTCCGCTCATCTTTTTCTCCTTCCTGTCTACTCCGTTTACACCTCTGCCGATAAAAGGTTACAAGCGTCATGTCGTGCAATCGGCAAGTAAGGCGCAATAATTCACCGAACCCAGAAGGCACCATGGAATCATCCCCAAATTTCCGCCGCGCCCGCGCTGCCGCGCTGGACGACGGCCAGGGAGATTTCGCGCACTTCCTCAAGCGTGCGAAGCGTTCCGTTGTCCGAGACTAGAATCCTGTCGATGTTGTTGGCGACGAAGTTGACGGCGTCTTCGCTGGCGGAGCAGTACTTGAGCGCGATGTTGATGAGCTTGTCGACCTTATCGGCATTGGCCGCGCCGGCTATGGCGTAGGCGTTGGTCGCCTTGGTCTTGGCCACCTTGCTTCCGTTGCGGATCAACGTATTCTGGCGCTCGGCCTCTACCTCGATCTCGACTTCCTTTTCAGCCAGCGGGACGAGAAGTCCGAAGATTTCCCTGTCCCCGAAAGCCGCCTTGTCGAACTCGCCCCTGAAATCCCGAACGTTACCGCCGTATTCCTTGTCGAGCAGCCTTTCGACAGTCATGATGTACTGGTTCGCCTGTTGCTCCAGCGCCATGCCCTGTTCGTCTATGAATGAGGCAACGGTCCTGGAGACCGCGGCGCCGGCGGGTTGCTCGCCGCGTATGAACCCGTCAAGGACGGTGAAGAGTTTCGACGCCGTCTCGGAGCGGAATGCGTCCCTCACGCCGTTGAGCTGCGCTTCCGAGAACTTCGCGATGAGCAGCGAGAAGACGAATTCCCGCGCCGGGCCCATTTCGTCGCCACCCTCGAGAGAGTCCCTCACGTACGCGTTGTGTATCACGTTCTCCACGGCCTCGCGCATGTCGATGACGGCCTTGGTAATCTGCTGCGGCGTGGATTTCGCGCTGAGTTTCGAGAAATCTCCTATTTTCTCGGCCGATGCGGCCCTGAGGATGTTTCCGATAAGCCCGGGCGGAACGCTCTTGCCGTTCAGGCCCCACAGGAAGTAGCAGCCTGCGTCTTCGATTGCGGTGCTCCCTGCCGCCTCGCGGCGCACCTCTTCGAGATTGGCGCGTACTGCGTCGATGCGCGCCTTGATCTGTTCGGGCGTGCGCAACTTGGCGGTGCCGGTGATGTAAAGCCCAGGGATTGTCCGCGAGACGATGTCCTTCAGCTCGAAGTCGTCACCGCAGTGCGCGAGCATGTCCTTGATGATGTTCTTGGCGGCGGCTTGGTCATTCTCGGGCAGTTTGGCGGCGATCTGGTTGACGAACGTCATCGCCTTCGCCTCGTACTGGCCGCGGTCGCCGCGCACGCGCATGGGCGTGGTGGCGACATTGCCGTCCACGTCGATTGTCGTGGTCCAGTTGAATTTGACCGGGAAGCCCTTGGGCTCGGAGTACTTGATCGTGACGGCACCCGTCTCGTCGTTGCGCGAGAAGGTGAACGTGAGGGGCATGTGCTCGTCGGAGTTGACGCCGTACTGCTCGAAGGCGCGGTTGGTGTTGCTGCCGGTGCCGCTCTGGGAAAGGAGGAAATAGACGTTCGAGAGCTGCTTCGGGTGAACCTCTCCGCAAAGATCCTTGATCTTGTCGGCAATGGCGTTGCTCGAGGCGCGCACGTCCTCCGCCTCTTCTGCGCCCTTCTTTGCGGCAACGGTCGTGCCGTCCGGGAAGTTGAAGACAAACTTCGTATCCTCATCCTGGATTGCGTCCTCCCCGTTACTGATAAACGAAGGGCTCGAGGGACGGTTGAGGTCGCCGATCATCGTCTCGCGTCCGCCATTCGCGGTGCCGTCCAGTTGCTCGAGCTTCCCGCTGAAGGAGGAGATGCCCGGCGCGTTCTTGATGCCCGTTCCAGAGCGAATGGCCGCCGCGGCTTCGTCAAGCGTGGCGCCGGAATGCATTGCGAGAGCGTGCAGGGGCAGGATGATGTCCATATTCTCCTCGCGCTGCAGCTTCGCTTCAAACGCATCGGTGATTTCCTTGTTCGTGGCGTTGGCCGAGACCTGGAGATCTGAAAAGAGGATAGGCACGAGATGGGCGCGGTCGAGCTTTCCAGATTTCTGCAGCGCCGCGACGGCGTCGAAGTTCTTCATCACGCGCGCGCCGAGAACTGCGCTGATGCTCTGGTCGATTTCCGATTTCTTATCGGGCATATTGTTGCCCGAGGGGAGCTTGTGTAATGCGTCGAACACGGCGTAGAGAACGGTGCGCTTCTCCGGCGAAATCTGCGCGAGCGAGTTTGCGAAGGAAATCGTGTAGTTTCGCCCGATGAAGCGCATCGCCGGGTTGTTTTTCATCCCGAAGGCATCCTCGGGGTTTGCCGCCTCGAGCGGGATTTTGGAATTGACCGCGATCTCCTCCATCAGGAACTTCAGCGCGGGAACAGCGGAATGGCGGTTGCATATCCCGGCCATGAAATTGCGCTTTGTCGGCGTATCGAGCTTGCCTGCCGCGTAGTCGTCATGGAGGTTCTCGAACCATCCGGCGAACTTGTCCATGAGCGCAAGGCCCTTCTTGAAGTTCTCGACATTCTGCGTGAAGCGTCCGCCGCAGTCGTAGAGGCGGCGCGCCTTCGAATTCGGGTCCAGCACGGCGGATTCCGCCTCCTCGTCGGTGCAGCCGGTCGCCTGCTGGTAGATGTTCGCGGCGCGCGCGAGCTTCGGCAGCTCGGAGGCAACATAGCCCATCGACGTCGCCTTGCCGATGCTCGCCGGGTCGGTGAACTTGCCGCCTCTTACCGTGTCGATGGCGATCCTCACGAGGTTGATGCGCCGCGCCGTGAGGGGCTTGCCCTTGTCGAAGTCCTCGAGCTTCATGTTGTCGCGCACGATGTCCGGTATGTTCCTCTCGCCGCCGAACATGTCCGCGATCGTCTTGCGGAACAAGTCGCGCACCTGGTCGTTCGCCGTCTTCATGTCCGATGTTCGAAAAATCGACGAGAACGTGCCCTTGTAGTCGCCCCTCGGCATACCCGAGAAGCGCACCACGGTATCTTCGCCTTGCGTCGCGTACGCATTGTTCGCAAAATCCACGAACTTCTGGAAGTTCGCGCTGTAGTTTGCATTTACCAATCCTGGCATTATTTAGTTCCTTTCTTTATTTAAGCTTATCGACCTCGGTCGGGACAGCGCTCCCACAGAGCCCTACCCTCCCGAACTTTTCAACTTCTCGACTTGTATACACGCAGAACACGAAAAGGTTACACATGGAAAAATCCGAGTTCAGCAGCGCCGCCAGCAAATTTCCAGTGCAACGCCCGTTGCCTATCCAAATGCTGACAGAGCTTTCCAGTATGTTGGGCGTAGTATAACACATATCAGTTGAGGGCACAAGTGGCCATCTGGAGGTCCTGCAAAAAATGACCGCAGGTCATTGACTTACGGTCGGTGATATGTTATAATGCCCGCCGTCTTTCACCCCACAGGAGACTTGAAGCGTGACGAAACGGCAGGAAATAGCGCAGGAGACGCGCCACAAAATATACACGACGGCTTGTTCTCTCATCGAGAAGAACGGGTTTGCCAACGTGTCCGTCGAAGACATCACGCACGCCTGTGGCGTGGCGAAAGGCACCTTCTACGTCTATTTCAAGCGCAAGGAGGACATCATCTTCGAGTGCTGCAAGGAGTGGTTCAGCGACGTGGACCGCAAGGCGCGCGACGCGAAGTGATCAATCCGTCCGATTCGCCGGGGGAGATGTGCGGCGGCAAGTACGCATACGACCACAAGCGCCTTACGGATTTCCTCAACGACGCGGTGAAGGAAGGTCTGCTGAAGAAGAACACTCCCGTAGATACGCTCGTGCATCTTTTCATGAGCGAGCTCTACGGCATGATGACGTGCTGGTGCATGAGCGACACGAAGTTCGATCCGGAGGAGTGGGTCGGGCGCTTTGCCAAGCTCCAGCTACCCGCCACCCTCGCCCCGTACCTGACTTTGAAGAAAGGAGAGCCGTGAAATGAACAGAAGGGAATTCGTAAAAGGTTCGCTTGCGCTGACGGGCGCTGTGGCCATGGGGAACATTGGCCATGCCGAGGAAGGAACAAAGAAGATGAAGATAAAGCAGATTCGCAATGCAACGCTTCGCGTCACGTTTGGTGGCGTGGAGTTTCTGGTCGATCCGTGGCTCGTCAGCAAGGCTGAAGGATTCACTTTCGGTCAAGGGCCGTTCGCGTCGGAGGTTGTCGACCCTGCGCAACTGGACATCGTTATGCCGATGTGCGAACTACCCATGCCGCTTTCCGATGTGCTCCTTGGCGTTGACGCCTATCTGCTCACGCACCTCCATCCCGACCACTTCGACATGGCGAGCGACGGTACGGCGGGCGCGAAGCTCGACAAGTCCGTTCCGCTCTTCGTGCAGAACGAGCGCGAGGTCGGCGTGATGAAGAAGTCTGACTTTGCGGACGTTCGGATGTTTACGGACGACGGCGTCACGTTCAAGGGCGTGACATTGAAGCGCACGTTCGCCAAGCATGGGACGAAAGCGCCGTGCGGTCCGGCGTCCGGAATCTTCTTCTCCGCGTCCAGCGAAAAGAAGACTCTCTGGATCCTCGGCGACACTATCTGGTGCGACGAGGTCGCGAAGACGATGGCGGCACTGAAGCCGGATGTGGTCGTGCTGAACGCTTGCGCCGCGCAGCTCAAGACCTACGGACGTCTCATCATGGACGATGCCGATGTCGAAAGCGTCTGCCGCGCCGCGCCAAACGCCACGATCATTGCGAGCCACATGGATACCGTTGCCCACGCCTCGCTGACGCGCAAGACGCTCAAAGCCGCCCTTGAACGACGCGGCCTCGCCTCACGCGTCCTGATGCCCGACGACGGCGAAGAGTACACGTTCTGACAAGAAAGGAAAACAAACAATGAATGAAGACCTTGAACAAACCACATCAGTAACACAAGAGCAGACTGAGGCGGAACTGAGCAAGGCGTTCCACCTGCTGTGCGACGCATTCCCTGAGCCGATGCAGTTGTGCCATCGCACGCACCGCATCATCGCGGTAAATCCGGCTGCTGAAGCTTACGGGCGCGTTGTCGGCGCAAATTGCGCAAAGGGATGCCCGGGCCTTAGGGCCGGACTCTGCCGCCATGCGCAGATGATGAAAAAAGGCAAGGCAACGTGGTTCCACATGCCGGACAGCGGGAACGGGCGTCCTTCGACGGCCTACTGGATTCCGGTGACGGGTCACCCCGACTACTACTTCCATTTCGGCGTCGGCGTCACGCTCGACTACGCCGCAAAACCAACCGAGGAATGACAACTGAAAGGAGCAAACAAGATGAGCATAACGATAAAGCCTGTCCGTTTTGCCGAAAACGGTTTCATGACGCGTCCGTTCGCCCTTGGCGGCGAAGGTGCAGAAGGACTTGACCCTGCGGTCAAGTACCGCTCGTGCCTCCAGAACTGGGTGATCGACACGGGGAGCGAAGTCATCCTCGTCGACACGGGCGTTCCCGAGGACTTCCCGTTTGGCGAACCGACAGAGGATGCGACAATCTATGTCGGCAAGAAAATCAAGCCGTACGTCGAGGCGCTTGCCGACCTTGGCTACAAGCCGGAGCAGGTCTCGAAGATCCTCATCACCCACAAGCACGCCGACCACACGGGCGTACTGCGCTTCTTCCCAAACGCGCAGATCATCTGCTCGGCCGCCGAGGCTGAATCGGACGAGATAAAGCCGTTCAACCCAACCGTGGCGACGTTCCAGGACGGACCGTACTACGAGTTCCCGGCGTCGCAGCGCATTGCGGACGGCGTGACGTACATTTCCGCGCCCGGGCACACGAACGGCAACTGCATCGTCGCGGTTGAGTCCGACGGACTTTTCTACCTCATCCACGGCGACGTCACCTACACCGACGTGGCATTCTACGAGAACAGGCTGTCCGTCGTCTATGAAGACAAGGCCGCAGCCCGCGAGACGCTCGACCGCTGCCGCGCGTTCTGCGCCGCGCGTCCGACCGTCTGGCTCGGCACGCACACGCCGGAAGCGCTGGAAAGCCTTGAGGCGAAGCGCGTCGTCGATCTCGCGAATCCGCCCGCCGTCATCCCACCGGGAGAGATTGTGTTCAAGACGCCGACCGGAAAGTACGTCTGCTCCGTCTGCGGATATGTGTACGATCCGGCCGAGAACGACGGCGTCGCGTTCGAGGACCTTCCCGCCGACTGGCGCTGTCCGCGCTGCCGCCAGCCCAAGGACAAATTCAACCGCGCTTAGGAACTAACAATGAACGCCGCATCAAAACTCACCGCGCTTACGTCGTTCGGCCTGGCAATGCTGCTGGGCGGCGGATGCGCCAATCTAAAGGAGAACACAAAGATGGACACCATCTATCAGTTCACGGCCAAAGGCCGTAACGGAACGAGCCTTGACCTCGCATCGTTCAAGGGCAAGGTGCTCTTGATCGTCAATACCGCCACGGGCTGTGGCTTCACGCCGCAGTACGCGGGGCTTGAAAAGCTCTACGCCAAGTACCACGGCACGGGACTTGAGATACTCGACTTCCCGTGCGACCAGTTTGGACACCAGGCGCCGGGGAGCGATGACGAAATCCACCAGTTCTGCGCGCTCAAGTACAATACATCGTTCGATCAGCTTGCAAAGATTGAGGTAAACGGACCAAACGCCGATCCTATCTACAAGTTCCTCAAGTCTATACGAGCGAAGGACGATGCGCCCGATGCGGAAATCGCCAAACTGCGTGAACTGCTTGCCAAGCACGGTCTGACGGGTGCCCAGGCATCAGGTGACATCGAGTGGAACTTCACCAAGTTCCTGATTGACCGCGACGGCACCATCGTCAAGCGGTTCCATCCCACAACAACGCCCGAAACCATCGACGCGGAAATTGCGACGTTGCTGAAATGACAATCGTAAAAATCACAGTTCTTGAAACTTCGCTGAAGAAGGACTTGGCCGACGAATACGCCGTGCCGAACCTGGACCCCTGCCCGGTGCTCAAGCCCGGGCAGGTGTTCTATGCGACGAACACGTGTCCCCAGGGAATGTGCGATGCCGCATGGCGCACGATCAACCAGTACGTCTTTGCCCTCGCCTGTGGGGTGCGCGAGTTCTACGGCGGCGGATGGATGAAGGAGCCGGGCAAGGTCATCACCTGCTGCAACGACGGCTTGCGTCCGGTGTATTTCAAACTGGAGGCCACCGACGATGAGGCGGGACCATTTCTCGGCAGGGACTGAAAGAGATAAACATGAAGAAGGTGAAAATCACGATTCTCAAGACGACGCTCGACAAGGAGCTTGCGGCGGAATACGGCATCGACGGACTGACCGCCTGTCCGATGATGAAGGCCGGTGACGTGTTCTATGCCGACTACGCGAAGCCGCAGGGGTTCTGCGACGAGGCCTGGAAGGCAATCTACCAGTATGTGTTTGCGCTGGCGCACGGCGCTGACAAGTCGCTCTTCTACTACGGCGACTGGATCAAGAAGCCCGGCGTCGCCATCGTGAGTTGCAACGACGGACTCCGCCCCGTCATCATGAAACTTGAAGCGACCGACGAGGAATCGAAGATCGACTACCATCCAATCGAACGGTAATTAATCGTTGCTATAACATGGCCTTAAGCGTCAATCCTACGCCAATGACGAGGAAAACGACGCCGGTTACAAGGCGGAGCCATTTTTCAAGTGCGGTAATGCGTCCGAATAGCGCGCCAACTTTCCGCATGCCGGCTGCGATCAGCACTGCGGTCGCCACCACGGGGAGAGCAGATGCGATGCCGAAGATCGAGGGGAGCAACAATGAAGAACCGTGGTCGATGGCAAGCGGCATGAGCGAACCGAAGTAAAGAGCGGCGGATGTCGGGCAGAACGCCAGTGCAAAACACGCGCCAAGTAGAAACGCTCCGGCGAAACCACTGTTCGCTAAGCGCTTCTGTACGGCGGAGAAACGACCTGAGCCAAAAGACGGCAAAGGAATCAGTCCCAACAGCACCGTTGCGACGATGACGAGAATCGGCCCCATTGCGCGGTTCATGTGCTTCTGGAGGACGTGTGAGAGTTCCGGTGCGGCGGCGATGCCGCTGACGAGCGCAACGGCAATCAGCACATAGACGGCTGCGCGCCCGGTGGCGTAGAGCAGTCCGCCAAGAAGCGTCCGTACGGGCGAAAGACCACGCGAGACGAATCCGACGGCGGCGATGTTCGTGGCGAGCGGACAGGGGCTGATGGCGCAGAAGACGCCGAGGTAGGCGGCAACGGCTGCCGCGGAGAGGATAGTCATCTCGATACCTCCATTGCAAGCATGGCGGCAGTGTTCTCCTGCACGTATCTCCTGAATGCGTCTTCGTCATGGACGAGCTGCCATGTCTTGTCGAGGCGCTGGTAGTCTTTGCCTTTTGCGATGACGATTGTACGTGCCGTCAGTTGAAAGTCGCGGATGAAATGTTCGTTCGCAAGATCGTCGACGTTGATGGACTCGACGCGGAGCCGCCCGGCATTCAACTCTTCCGCGAACCGTTCCTCGACGGCGGAACGCGCAATTTCTTCGATCTTGTTGCAGGTCATGCAGCGTTGGGTTCCGTGGAAGTAGTACACGACTGTCGCGTCGGTGCGCGATTGCGGGACGGTTTCCTGAATGGATTGCTTTTCAGTGTTTCCGCGTAGAAAAGGCCAGGCCAATCCAACGAGCGCAAATGCGACAAGTGCTGCGCCCGCGATCCGCCGCAAGGCGGAGGTTTTGCGTCTTGGCGTCGAAGTGGTTGTTTGGGCAGCTTCAGGATTGATGATACGACGTACTTCCTCCGGCGAAAGAACGCGACCAGACGCGACGATCTCGCCGTCGATTTCAAGTGTGGGCGTCGAGAGTATTCCACGCGCCACGATTGCGTCGATGTCCGTCACCTTTTCGACTTCCGCCGTGAGGCCGTCTTCCGCGAGCGCGGCGGCGACGTTGGCGGCGAGCGTCTTGCACTTCGGGCATCCCGTGCCATAGATTTTGATGTTCATTTGTTTTGTTCCTTTCATTTTCAGTAAAAGAGGTTGAGTGTCCATCCGCAGATGACGAAATAAGCGAACAGGTAGGCGGCGAATAGAGCGAGGAGCTTTCCAGTCATTACTTTTTTGAGCATGATGAACTCAGGGACGGATGCCGCTGCCGTGGAAAGCATGAACGCGAATGCCGTGCCGACGGGCAGTCCCTTGTTGATGAGTTCCCCCGTGATGGGGATGACAGTCGTCACGTTTGCGTATGTAGGAATGCCGATCACGACGGCGAGGGGAACCATCCACCACTGCCCTCCGCCAAGGTGTGACGCAATGAAGCCGTCTGGCACGAAGCCGTGCAACCCCGCCCCCAGTGCGATTCCGACAAGTACCCAAAGCCATATTCGTTTGAAGATGTCGCGAGTCTCGGCGACGGCGAACGAGAGTCGTTCGCGGAATGTAAGACGGACGGAGGCGTCACAACCTTTTCCCCAGCATGAGCATTTACAGGGCGTGGCAGGCGGCTCGTGCGCGGCCAGGAATCTGTCAGCTCGGATTGCGTCAAAGAACATGCCACCCACGACGCCGGAGAGAATTCCGAGACCGACATAGAGCGAGGTGAGTCCCCATCCCAGAGACCCTGCGAACATTGCGACAGCCGCCTCATTCACCGACGGCGACGTGATGAGGAACGCCATCGTGATGCCGAGCGGAATCCGCGCTGCCGTGAAGCCGAGGAAGAGCGGAATCGACGAACACGAACAGAACGGCGTCACTGCGCCGAGTATCGCAGCGAGGAAGTAGCAGACGAAGCGGCTCTTCCCAGAGAGGAATGTGCGTATGCGTATTGCGTCCAGCCCCGCCCGTAGGAAGCCGATGACGAATATCAGCGCGGCGAGCAGTACAAAAATCTTGGACGTGTCCTCGATTAAGAAGTGTAAGGCGTCTGCAAGTTTCGTTCCGGCGGCAAGGCCGAGAACGTTATGGGTTAGCCAATCGGCTAAATGAGTGAATGCTTCTAGCATTTCTGTTGGTCCTTTCTTGTTGTTGTTTAGTTGGTTTGCTAAATGATTGGCTAAAAAAGAAGCTGTTACCGCTTCCTGGTCTTCAAGCACTCCAGCATGGTCGCTACACACGGACAGGACAGCCTGTAGTAGATCGACTTGCCGCGCCGCTCGTCGACGACTACGCCCGCGTCTTTCAGGACAGACAGGTGTCGGCTGATGGTCGGGAACTCATCGCCAACAGCCTCGACGAACTCGCACACGCAATGTTCGCCGTCGGCAAGCTGCTCGACAATCCACAGGCGCGTCGGGTGCCCGAGCGCCTTAAAGAACGCCGCATTCGGTTCTATCGCTTCTCTGTCGTATCTTTTCATCTGGTGTGCCTTGTGACATTTAGCAGTATAGCAAAATGATGGATGGATGTCAATAGGGTACGAAAACTTATGATTCACTTTGTCCGGAGTCGGCCTCTTCTGCAATGACATTGGCGATCTTGCCCACGATGCAGCACATCGTCTCGGTCGATACGACCCTACTTCTCAATCGTATTTGAGTTCTGGTTGTACGCTTTGGCGACGCACTTCCATTCGCCGTCGATTTTCAGGAGAAGAAGGACGTCCGTGAAGTCGATCTTGCCGCCCCAGCCCTCTTCGAGGACGCGCACGACGGCAAGCGTTTCTTCGAGTTCCAGCACGTCGATCCGCGTCTTGAAGTTTTCGCCCGCGCCGACGGTATCGACGTTGCGGTAGAACTGCTCAATGCTGCCGCGCTCGAACTTCCCGTTGAGGAAACCGAACAGGCAGGCGACTGCCAAGATGCTGAGCCAGCAGCTCCGCGAGATGGAAGCGGACGGCATCATCTCACGCAAGGTCTATCCCGTCGTTCCGCCCAAGACCGAATACGCCTTGACCGACCTTGGCAAGGCGACCCTCCCGATTGTCCACGAAATGGACAAGTGGGGTGTTGCCTTCTTCACGAAGCTCGGCGTGCCCATCCCCTGCGACGAGGAAAAACTAAACCTAAAAATCGTAGTTGAACAAACGCCCTTCTTGTTTCTTAGCCGCAAAGAACGCAAAGAAAGGATGTTTTTATTGATTATAATTGCCGTTCTTTCTGTACGGCAATTCACCCAATTGGTGAAAGCTAAAACCAGAAGACAGGCCTGGATAATTCGCAATAAATTACGCATTACAATGTACTTTGCGATCTTTGCGTTCTTTGCGGCTAAAATACTAGAATCCAACTGCGACGTTTAGGCTTAATGTAACACAATCAAGACACCCTGGCAAGACGCAAGCGGCACGGAGTAGGAACCGTCCGGTCGACTGGTAACGGGAATCGCCCCATTGCCACCGAACGCCTCCACGCGCTTCGCCTTGACGTTGAACACGATGTCGAACTTCGGCGGTTTATCCTAGTCAAACCGCCCCGATTTTGCTATGATATTCCCCTACACATCACCATGGAAGACCATACCAGTTATACGGCGGCAAAAGAGCTGTTGGAGAAATCCAAGCGGATTCTCATTTCAGGGCATCTCAGCCCCGACGGAGACTCGCTTGGCTCGATGATTGCCCTCGCGCGGATGCTCACGGCCGCAGGACACGATGCGTTCGCCACGGCGGACGTCCACGCCCTCGGCAAGCCCGGCTTCCTCGAGGGCGTGGCCGACCTCATCCCGCTCCGCCGCCTGAAGAAACGCAAGTTCGACCTGTTCATCTACGTGGACTGCGCAGCCCCGAACCGCCTCCCTCCCGAAGTGCGCCCCTTCGCCGAGAAGCTTCCCACCCTCACCATCGACCACCACGCCACGAGCGTGTCCGCCGGTGCTGCGTCCATCATCGACCCAGAAGCGTCATCCGCCGGCGAGATCGTGTGGCGGTTCGCCAAGTGGATGGAATGGCCGCTCGACCGCGCCACGGCCGAGGCGCTCTGGGTGGCGATCATTACGGACTCCGGACGCTTCGCCTACGACTCCACGCGCACCGGCACCCTGCGCGCCGCCGCCGACCTCCTCAAGTACGGCGTGCGCACGGCGCAGATCAACGACACCCTATACTGCTCCTTCAAGCCCAAGGCAATGGAACTCAAGCGTCGCGCCTGGCGATCCCTCCACATCTGGAAGAACCGCAAGGTGGCGGAGGTCACGCTCACGCGTGACGATTTCCGGGAAGTGCGCGGCTCGAAGGCGGACGCCGAGGACGTGATTGAGATCCCCCGCCAGGTCGCCCGTAACGAAATCGCCCTCTTCTTCTACCAGATCCCCGACCGCACGCACGAGACGCGCGTGTCGATCCGCACGCGCGAGCCGCACGACGCCACGCTTCTTGCCAAGCGCTTCGGCGGCGGCGGACACCTCCGCGCGGCCGGCTGCACCGTCAAGGGCGGCATGGCCGTCGCCAAGCGACAGGTCCGCAAGGCCGTGCGGGAGCTGCTCGAAGGGAAGCTAAAACCGCCAGAGGAGCCCGCGAAGGAACCAGTGAAGGAGCCCACGAAGGAACCTGTAAAGGAACCCGCGAAGGACAAGGGAGCGGAGCCGAATGGGGCGTAGGGTTCTCATCCTCACGGACGGCAAGGCGGGGCACGAAAACCAGTCCAAGGCATTCGCACGCGCCCTCGGCTGCGAATTCGACCTCGTGGAGATCCATTTCAAGTCCGCCTTCCACAAGGCGCTCTCCTACCTCTTCGACCGTTTCGGGATTCATACGCTCTCTCTTTTCCCGTCTTTCGACATTCGACACCCGGCACCCGACACCCAAACCACTAACCACGAATACTGCGCCGTTCTCGGTACGGGATCGGGCACGTTCTACGCGGCGAAATCCCTCGCGCGCAAATTGGGCGTGAAATGCGGCGTGGTTCTCTACCCGCGTGGCTACCGCATCGCGTCGTTCGACTGCGTGCTCGCTCCGGCATTCGACCGTCCCGCCCCCGCCCCGAACGTGATTCCAATCCCCGTCAACCTAGTTGCGAGCGACGAGGCGTTCTATGCCGCCGGCACGGAGGCGTTCCGCGCGCGCTACACCCCTTCCGACCGCCCCGCCGTGGCCATCATCGTGGGCGGTCCCAACAAATGCTCCACCCTCTCCGCCGACTGGATGCGCACCCAACTCAACCAAATCTTCTCCACCTACAAACCCACCCCTCAACCTCCAAGCTCTAAGCTCCAAGCTCCAAGCTCTACCCACGAAATCTGGGTCACCACCTCGCGGCGCACGCCGCCAGAGGTCGAAGCCATGGTCGATTCCTTCCCCTTCGACTACAAACTTCTCTACTCGAAGGACCATTTCAATCCGATTCCCGCGTTCGTCCAGCTCGCCAGCACGCTTTACGTCACGGCGGAGTCCACTGGCATGATCTCCGAGTCCTGCACGTTCGGGACGGCGGAAGTGCGCGTACTGGACAACCTGAAGCCCGGCCCCCACAAGTTCCGTCGCTTTGTCGAGGACCTCGCACGCGGCGGCTACGTGAACGGCGCGCGCAAAGTAGACCTTTCCGAACAGTTCGCCCGTGCCCGCCAACTCCTCAACATTTAAGGAGGTTCTCCCATGTCCGACGTCGCCGACCAGACGATCTTCATGCCCCTTGGCCTCCGCGTCAAGCTCTCGGCCATGATGTTCCTGCAGTTCATGACGCTGCCGGTGTGGTTCAACACGATCATCCCCTACGTGAAGACGCTCCCCGGCGGCGAACCGTGGACGCTCTGGTGCGGAATGTTCATCGGCTTCGGCACGCTCGCCTCGCCGCTCGTGGGGATGTTCGCGGACCGGTTCCTCAACGCGGAGAAGGTCCTTGCGCTCACGCACCTCCTCTACGCGGCCCTCCTCGCGGCCTGTTTCTTCGTGCGCGCACCCGCGCTGCTCTTCACGCTTCTCCTGTTCGCGTGCTTCGTCAACATGCCGGGCTGGTCGCTCACGGCTACGATCACGATGACACACGCCACGCCGGCCGCGTTCCCGCACATCCGCGTGTTCGGCACCCTCGGCTGGGTGGCCTCCGCCGTGTTCTCTGTCGTCGGCATACGGTGGTTCGGCCTGACCGGTTTCGACACCTCGCCGTGGATCTTCGCTTGCGCGTCGTGTACGGCACTCGTCGCCGCCGGCCTTGCGCTCGCCCTGCCGCCCACGCCGCCACGCGCGCGCGGTACGCCTATGAGCGTCGTCGACGCTTTCGGACTCAAGGCATTTTCGCTTTTCAAGGACCCGCGCTTCCTCGCCTTCGGACTCCTGCTCGCGGGCACCATGATCCCCTTCCAGTGGTACATGAACTACAACGCGCTCTACCTCAAGGAGTCAGGATTCACCTACCTCACGCTCACGCAGAACCTCGGGCAGGTCGGCGAACTCGCCTTCATGGTGGCGTTGCCGTTCCTCCTGCGAACCTGCGGCTACAAGTGGTCTATGGTGATCGGCATCGCCCTGATGGCGGCCCGCTACGCATGCTTCTACGGCAGCGTAAAGATGGGGTGTCCCGCGTTCGACTTCGCCGGCATTCTCCTGCACGGCGCGGTCTTCGGCTTCATCATCGTCAACGCGCAGATGTTCGCGACGGAGGTGGCACAGCCCGAACTGCGCAACCAGGCGCAGGGGCTAACCATGACGCTCACGGGCAGCATCGGGGTGTTCCTCTCCGTGACCATCTTCAATCGTGTCCTTGCAGCGAACATCAAGCCGGATGGCACGCACGATTGGTCCACGCCCTACCTGCTCGCGCTCGGGCTCTCCGTCGTGCTCGCGGTCCTCACGGCCCTGCTGTTCAAGCCTGATTCCAGCCGTAATCACAACATAAAAGATACAAGAAGATAACGTTGATGATTGCTTTCGCCATTGGGAGATTGGGAGTCTCGGAGTTAAGGAGAGTATTTTACAAACTTCTCCCATTCTCCAAATCTCCTAAACTCCCAACAGCGAAAGCAATTAAGAAGGCCCCCCAAAGTTATTATGAATAACAAACGAAGAAAAGGTGTTGCATGGATCAAGCGGATTGTTGTAATCGGCGTTATGGTGGTTGCTGGACTTGCCCTAACGGTTATGTACAACAGGCATATCCAGAAAGAGAGACTAGAGGCGGAGAGACAAGCAGAGGAGGCACGACTCAAACGGGAGCGTGCCGAAGAGGCCGCGCGCGCACAGCGTCAGAAAGAGGAAGAAGAGGCAAAAGAGGCGGAGGAGAAGCGGCGTGCGGAGCAGGAGGCGCGCGAGAAGGCGCAAAGGGAACGCGAGGAAGCCGAACGAGAACAGGCGCGCAAGGCTGCCGAGGAGGAAGCTGCACGCCAGAAGAAAATCGAGACCGAAAACAAGAGACGCGAGGTCTACAACACGGCGCGGGACCTTTTCAAGTCGGCGCTTTATATGGAAGAGGAGGCTCCTCCAAGCGAAAAAATCCTAAGCGCGAAAGCGGGCAGCAAGTTTTGGTTTATTTTTGACACCTATCCCACGGAAAAACTGATCTATGAGGTGTACAAGGCTTCGTATAGCCGCATGGAAGTCAAGACGTTATCTCTGGAGGCTGATGCAAAGGACGTTCCCTACTTGGATTTCATTCGACTGGTAAACGGCAGATCGTACATCTATACATCTGGCGACAAAGTGTGGCTGAAGTGTGAGAATAATCCCGAAGGTTCGTATCCTGTGCCGAAAAGGGGACGGGACTTCTGCGTGGCTGCCAAAAACAGTTTTGCGCTGTACAAGACTCTCCTTGAACTCGGCACGAAGTCCGGCGGTGCCAGATGCCGCTTGACGTTGCGGTCGGACAACGGGAAAACTGATATCCTACTCGGCGAGATCGGGTTTGGCGACGTCTTGCCAAGGCGTGCGATAGAAGAGGACATCGGCAAGCTGATTGGCTGGAAAGCCAGTTCCGCCATACCTGAAAATAGTAAGGTAGAGAAGCCCACATTCAAGCGCACGGTTGTGTTGTACAATGGGAAGGTTATCAAGAAAGAAATCGACGTGACGAAAGTACCAAGAACTTTTAATTTTCCCCCACCGCCTAAAGTGACGTATTACCCTACGTATGTACGTAATTGGCGGGAAGCCAATCAGAAAGCGGCCCAAAAGATGCAAGAGTGGGCAAAGAAGAAAGAGTTTGCGAGAAGGAAATGGAAGGCATTGTACGACAAGGCACTGCGCCAGGAAAGACGGGAACAGAAAGTCCAGGCAGATTACAAGACCGCACTGGCGTTGGAGAAAAAAGAAGTCAGTCAGATGGAAGAGGACGCCGTCAAGTTGTCAAAGGACGAAGAAGTCATCGATTCCGCTTTGGAAAACTACAAAATCTTTGTGGAAGTAGTCGGACAGAAGTGAGCTAGCGGCTCAGCAGGCCAGCCAGCTTGCCGCCGATGAAGGCATAGCGGTCGCGCGGCAGTTTCGCCGCAACGCGCTCCAGAATGGCCTTCACCTCTGCACGTAGATTCGGCTCAAACCGACGCCACACCGCCACGGGAGAGAGCAGGCGAATCGCGTTGTACTCGCTCACCTCCGCGTACTTGACGAGCGTCTCTTCCAGCCACGCGAGACCGCTCGGCGTCCAGAGCTGGTCGCCGTTCGCGGCAAAGCCACAGTAAAGCGCACGGCTAAGACCCGGATGCGTGATCGACCAACCTTCGCGCTGCTCTTCGCGCGCGATGGCATCAAAAACGTCCGCGTGCGGATCACCCGCGACGAGTCCGAGATACGAGAGGTATCCGTTGAGCGACTTGCGCAGTTCGACGCCCTCTTTCTCAAGAAGCTCCTTGCGCCCAGGATCGTCCGTGGAAACAAGCGCACGCAGCGCATTGAGGCGCGCAGTGATGCTGGTGGAGCGCGAGAGATAGGTGCGTATCTCCTCCCACGCCTCCGGTACGTTGGCGGCCGCGAGAAGCTGGAGGATGCAGTTTTCGTAGGCGCGGCGCTTGAGAGCTTCAATGGGCGAGACGCCCGTTGTCCCAGTTGCGAGCGCCGCCGAAAGGTTTTCCACCCCGATTTTGAGGGCTGCCATACGGCGCAGGGTGCGCATTTCCTGCACGTTCTCGCGAACGCGCGCACGGCGATAGCGGTCGATCGAATCGGCCGGAATGGCCAAAAGCGCGCTCTTGAGGCCGTAGTCGAGCGACTGATCCGCAAAGATTTCCTTGTAAAGTGCAAGCCACGTTTCCACGCAGTTCTTATCGCGCAGGAGGCCCATAGCCTCCACGCGGTTGCCACCGTCGGGGTCGGTGCGCGCCTGACACGCGAGCTGCTCTTCGGTGGCGGAGGGCGCGAGCATTCCGTAGAATGCGCCGCCACGGTTCCAGCTGATGAAATCTGGCTTCACCGGGAATGGTGCCGTAAATTCGGTGTAGGCGGTGGCTGTATCCGAAGGTTCCAGCGTGAACACGCCGCTGCAGAGCTCCTTGCCGTCTTTCACGACCGTCCACGTAACCGGCACCGTGAAAGCGCGATTCTGCGAGAGACGCACGGTCATGCGACCGTCCTTCCAGTCCCAGGCGGCATGTACAGTGGGGAAGCCGACAGAGAAAAGATAAGGACCGATGAGCGCGCGCACGTCGCGTCCGCTCACCTCCGCGAACACGGCGAGAAAATCGTCCGTGTTCGCGTTGCCGCCCGAGAAGCGACGGAAGTACTCCTTCCATGCGGCGAGGTAGGCCTCTTCGCCGATTAGCGCGCGGAGAGTGTTGAGTACCTCAGGGGCCTTGTCGTAGGTGATGGCGTCAACGACCTCGTCCGGATCGTTCACGCCCTCGCGCACAACTGCGCCTGCCATGCCGGCCTCCTCCTCGGCGAACGCGCCGCCCGTGCCGCGGAGCGACGCAATCTCGTCGCGGCGCATGTAGTCCGCACCGAACACGCGCGCGAGGTAGGCGCGCTCCACGTTTACGGTGTAAGCCTCGTTGAGCCACATGTCGAACACGGTCTCCATCGTCACGCCGCTACCGCAGTGGTTGTGTTCGTACTCGTGGGGAATCACGCCGTGGGCGTAGACGAGGCGCCGGTCGGGGATCGTGGAGTCGATGAGCGCCGCTTCGGTGATGATCGTCGTGTTGCCGGTGTTCTCCATGCCGCCGTAGAGCGACTTCTCCATGCAGATCGTGCGGTAGACCTCAAACGGGTACTCGTAGCCGGTCACTTCGTGCTGGAACAGCACGGACTCCTTCAGAATGCGCATCGGCTCTCGCGCGCCGTCGAGATGTCCTGGCGGCACGAGATACTCGAGCTTAACTTTCCGGTGCGTATCGGGGTACTCCACTTCGTCCGCCAGCACCTCCCACGTACCCGCGCACGCGAGGAACAGGTAGGGGGCCATCGGACGGCGCATCTCGTAGACGACTCGGCGGCGTCCGTTGCCGAGATCTGCCTCCTCCACGAGGTCTCCGTTGGAGATCAGGTGCGTGTAGCGCGCGTCGCCTTCGATTACGGTGCGGAACGTGCATTTCGCCGTGCAGTCGTCGATGATGGGCAGGATGCGCTGGAAGCCGTACTGCTGGCACTGGCTCATGTACTGCTGCGGACACCCCGGCGGCGTGACGTCGCAGTAGATGCCCTCCAGCCGCTTGCCGTCGGGATGGGCAACGTGCTCCACCGCCACCGTGAACTGCTCGCCGGCCGCGTATTCGCGGTCGAGCGGGTAGACGACCTTCTTCCCGTCGCAGTCTAGCGCAATCTCGCGCATCGCCTCGCGCGCGCGGCAGTGGAGCGTACCGGATGCCTCCACCCGGTCCTCGTAGAAGGAAAGTTTCAAGTCGACGTGCTCCAGCTGTGCCGGAGGACGCTTGAATTCAGATCTCTTGTAAACGTAGTTCATGTCCAATCCAATGCGCCCTCTTCTCCATAGCCTCGCCCGTCAGCATCCGCCGCCGCAGGACCCGAGGAGCCTCACGGCCCATGTACCGACGGCCCGTATCACGGCCGTGCCGTACGGAACGCCGTCAACGACGACGCCACTCACGTTCGCCTTCAGCTTCCTGGTCTTGCCTCCGTCCGTCACATAGACGTTAAACGTCCCCTTGAACGTGCCGTCCTTGGGCTTGAACGTCACCTTGAGGTCGGTCACGCCCTTCGTGCCAGTCCACTTGTTACGCGCAACGGAAATCATGTCGTCCACAGGAGATACGGCCACGGGCTTGCCGCCGATGCCTGCCGCAGCGTTGAAGTCCTTGATCGACAGGTACATTGGCGAAAGAATGCCGCCTGCGCCGGAAGCCGCCGAGAAAACGACGTTCGACGACCATGTGGCCGTGAACTTGGCGGAAAGTCCCGTGGCGTTCCAGACGGAGAGGTCTGTCACGGCAGACAGACGCCCATTGACGAACTCGAGCATGAACGAATAGGCCCCCCTCTTCTCCATCACCGGAACGAACACCTTGCCGTTATCGCCCATAACCGCCTGTGCGGAGACGTTCACTTTGCTGCCATCGCCCAACGTGCCCGTTACCTTGACCTTCCCTTTATTTCCGACCGTCGCGGACAGCCCAGCGTATCCGTTGGCAAATGCGCTTCCGCCGTTATTCTCCGTCGCAAGGGCAAAAGGCCAAAAACCCTTCGACAATGTTGCCGCACGCGCCTTCGCTTTATCGTCCCTCGCCGAGAACACGTTGCGCCCACCTTGAATCGAGTACGACTTCCCGTTGGTGTCTTTGTAGTAGCCGACGAGCCCCTCAGCGCCAAGCTTGACACTTGCCGTAGCCGCCGACCCCGCCTTCGCCAGGGTGAACACCTTGTTCGTACTCGGCGTTTCCGCCTCACCGGTCAACTTGACCTTCGTGCCCGTGCGCATAGTGATGGTGGCCGCCAACTTGGAAAGCCCAGTTCTCCTGTTTGCCTTAGCCGACTTGAGGACGACCGTCCCAGCCAATTTCCCCGAATTGCCGTCCGCAATCCAGCCCTGGTACACTGTTGCCACAGTTCCCTGGAGTCCGCCTTCAGTTGGGTTCTCGAACAGTCCGCCGCCGTCTTCGTTTCGCAGGGTTTCAAGGCCTCCGATCACGAAGTCGATCGCCTCCTCGTCGGAGACGGCCGACTTCTGATACCATGCCCGCGGGAACGCCACACGGCCGACCTCGCTTCCGTCTGGACGGAACACGACCATCGTCGGGTAGGCGATCTTGTGGAGATCCATCGTGCCGCCGCCCAGCCGACTGATCACGTCAACCGTGCTGCCCGGCAGAGCCAGCGCATCTTGATAATCATACAGCTTCTGGATAACTGCAAGCCCATTCTCGGCCGTCAGGCCGTTCTTGGACAGGTAGTCCGGATCGTACAGCCAGCACTTGAACCCCCAGCCGTCGCCCAGGGGACTCGTCCCCTTCCATTCCTGTCCCTCCGGAACAGGAAAGCGGTAGGGATAGTCACTTTCAACGAGGTAGTAGCCAACTTTGGCCACGTAATCAGACCAAGCCTTCGATGTAAGGACCTTCGCCTCGCACGTCTGGCAAATCGGGCACCACCACGAACCCGTGAAAAGGACAATGGTGTATGCAAGGTCGGCCTTCGCCTTGGCAAAGGCCGATTCGCGATCCATCGTCCATTCGCCGACCTCCGCCCCGCTCCAGCGCGGGCAGATTGCCGGGCGTGCCACGTTGTACTCAAACGCATACACACCAGAACCTGACAGTCCAACGGCCACTGCCAGGGCGAACAGGACTTTTTTCATCTGTACTCTCCTCGCGCGCCGACTGCTATTCGATGACTGCAGTCGAGACAACTTTCTTCTTGATGGTGACGTTCATGCTTTCGCCCAACTTGCCTGAGAACTTGGCGGTGTACGTCTTCAGCTTCTTCTCGCTCTTGGCCACATAGACCTTGAACGAACCGCTGACGGTGCCTTTCTTCTTGTTGTACTTGACGCTCAAGCCGCTGGGATTGTCCGAATCCTTCTTGTCAACGAACCCTTCTTCCTTCTTGCTGTACTTGACCTTCCCAGCCTTCGGCGCCTTCAGCTTCTTGCCTGTCCACTCCAGGCCAACGCCGTCTGGCAGGAACTCCGTCAGGACTTCATATCCGCCGATTTCATCCGGGAATTCATCCTCGAACGTAAACTCGTATGCAGAATCCTGATCCATGTCCCTGTCTTGGTCCTGTTCCTCCGCCGCTCCGTCATTGCGCGGGCTGGAACTCCCCCCGCCGTCAGACGAATTGAGGGACAAGCCGTGGCACACAACAACGGCCGCCGCTGCAAATACAGCGCAGGTAATTTTTTTGATCATCATTTTTTTGTCTCCTTTTTTGGGGTTATGGGAAATTCTACAGACTCAAACCTCTGGGCGCATGCAATCAGCAACCTCCTTTGCACAGCCCTGCGAGCTTGACCGGCCATGAAGCCTTGTACTTGATTACGGCCGTGCCGTGCGGCACACCGTCAACGACAACACCCGAAACCTTAGCCTTCATTCTCTTGATCCGCTCGCCGTACTTGACATAGACGTTGAAAGCGCCCTTGAAGGTACCGTCTTTCGGGTAAAACGTCACATTAAGATCAGAGACGCCTTTCGTTCCCGTCCACTTTCTGCCCTTCGACACCACTGAATCATTTGCTGGCGAGACGGCGACGGCCATTCCGGCTACTTCCATGGGATGGCCGCAATCCCCAAGTTCCAGGCACATCGTGTCAGGCGTCGTACCCGCACCTGGAGCTGCTGTACCCAGCACGGCGCATGGCGACCACTTCACGGATGCCGTTGCCGACCTCCATCCGGAAACGCCCTTGACGGCGGAAAGTTTCCCGTTGTCAAATTCAAGCATCATCGAAAAGGCGCCTTTCTTGCCGATGACGGGCACCAACACCTTGCCCCTCTCGCCCACCAGCATCTGAGACGACACGGAAACACGACTGCCGTCCCCAAGGAAGCCAACGATCTTGACCTTGCCCTTCGTGGTCGTAGAGGCAGAAAACGCAGAATAGCCATTGGACAACGCATTGCCTGTGCCCCGGACATTCATCAGCGCAAAGGTCCAAAAACCCCTCTTCAAGGTGCTGGCACGGGCTTTAGCCGCCGCATCCCTGCCCTTGAACGGGTTCCGGGCACCCTGAACAAGATAGTCGAACTTGCCATCCGAATACGACCCGGAAACCCCCTCGGCACCGATCGTAACAGTTACGGCAGCTGGTGAGTTGTCTTTTTTCAGGTTGATTACTTCGCCTTCCGCCCCGCCGGCGATTCCTTTCAGCGTGACCTTCCGGCCGTTGGACATCTGGAAGCCCCCCGTCACCTTGATGATACCCGTAACCCCGTTACGCTTTGCCACCTTGAACGTCGCGGTACCCACCGGCCCGTCATTTGAATCAATCAGCACCGCATCATACGTCTGCGCGGCCGAACCTTCGATTCCCCCCGCACCTGGATTGGCGAACAAGACGCTGCGCCCCGCAGCCTTGGCGGTCTCAATGTTTTCGATGACATAGCCGAGGCCTTCATCAGGGCCTATCCGCATGTTGTAGCTGAATCGCCCGACCTCCTTGCCTTCGGGGGAGATGACGACTATCGTAGGATACGCTATGCGACGGTAGACGGTTGCAGGGTTCTCCGCATACGCCGCGAGGTTCGTCTTTGAACCATCGGAGGAAATCTCCACGAGGACGTTGCTGTTCGTCGCGATGGCACCGTTCTTGGCATGCATCAGATCCTGGAACTTGAAACGCTTGACGTATTCATCGGCGATCTGCTGCGGCGTCCAGTCACCAATGCCGTTCTCCGCTCGGTACGCAGGATCCCACAGCCACGTCCACATCGAACGTCCGTCGCGGAAGGGGAAGTCTAGCGCTGCAAGGTAATACCCCTGCCGGGCGGCATAGTCCTTGAATCCGTCCGTGACAAGGATATCGTCAAGCGCCTGGCAGTGCGGACACCACCAGAACCCCGCGAAAAGGAGAAGCGTGTACTTGCCTTCGGACTTTGCTTTAGCCAAAGCGCCTTCATAGTTGAACGTCCACTCCCCGGCATTCGTCTCGCTCCATCGCGGCACAAGGGCTGAAGGTCCGAATTTGTATGGATAGGCGTCCGGCTGGGAGTTGAACTTCCAGTCGGCCTTAGCCGACATCACGGCTACAAAGGCCATGGCGATAGCGCCAGCCGCCACTCTCTGCATCGTACTCTTCACTTATGCGCTCTTTCGGGAACCTAGCGCCCGATATTATACCACAAATTTCAGCAGCAGCCTCATCGTTTTTGAACTAGTTGGGCCATTATTTCTTTATGATGCGGCCCTTCACTCGTCTTCCGGCGGATTGTAGTTGTTCTGGAGCCAATTTTCGGCGGCATCAACGCCCGACCACTTCTCGCCGGTAATGCTTTCGTATGTCTCCTGAGCTGCCTCAACCGCCAGCTTGTTGTCGCCCTCAATCACGTTGGCAAGGACCTGCAACGCCGCCACCTCGTCCATTCCAATGAGTTCGTTGGCAACATCCTCCAGCAAGTCCTTGTTCCGAAGCGACTTAAGAGACATCTCTACGACCCCCGCCTTCTCCCCATCGTCCGACATGTCCTGAAGGGCGTCCTTCCAATGGTCTGCGGCCTTCTCCGCCACCTCTTCGTTCGCATCGGACATGAACGGCGTTAGTTCGGCCATCGTCGCTTCGCCAAACCAGCCGAGCGCGTCGACCACCATCTCCTTCAATTCCGCGTTGTTGCTCTTCTGCGCCGACTCTGCGAGACTTCTCGCGCCCTCCAGATCGTCATTCTCAATAGCCGCAGCGGCTGCGGACATGATCTTCTGGTCGGCAGGCGGATAAGGCTTGCCGTCGCTGTCGTAGTAAATCTCATCCCCGGCGGGTGCACCAATTCGGGCGGCCGCGAAACCGCTCCTTCTGCCTTTTTCGGAGCTCTTTGACGCCGTAGGATACTTGACAGCGCTCGTAGACGCGCTTTTCTGCACGAGATAGGCTTTCCGCCTGGCCTTGCGCGCCGCTTTCGCCTCCTCGGCCTTTTCGTCTTCTCCCTGCCCTTTGAAAATGAGGAAAGCCATGCCGGCCGCCACAGCCACCACAACAACGGCAATCAGTTTTTTAGCCCGCACTCGCATGTTCATTAAGCTCCTTTCTTGAAGACGTAGTCCGACAAGATAAGCCCCACCCATCCGGGCAGATACACCTCTGCTCCCTCAATCTGCACAACGTCGTCTGAGGCGTCCAGGTTTCCATATACGTTCTCGTAGCGCGCGGCAAACTCGCCCACCACAAACGCGAACGAGCAGGACTTGCGCAGCTCTCCGGGAACATCGGCAAGCGGCATGCCGGGCGAGAGGAAAATCAGCTCCTCCGCCTTAGGGGCACCGCCCTCCTTCCAGAGCTTCACGTATTCCCGGCACAAGTTGCCGGCCACCGCAAGCCTGTGGACACGGGACGGCACATCGGTCAGCTTCTGCACATATCCCAGGGGGCGCGACAGGGGATAGGCCGAATAGAAATACCTGATCTCCTTCGGGGCATTGAGATACCCAAGCGTGTTCCTGTCGTCGGCAAACCAGATGCCCGGATCTTGCGAACGCACGCAAACCCGACTTCCGTCGGCGAATACCGGCAATGCCGCGTTGCGCGACGGACCGCGCCCGGCAAGGTAAAATCCCGCGCAAACCAAGAGGGAGACAATTGCCGCCGCCACCGTCGGCACGGCGTATCGACGCGGCACATTCCAAGGGCGCGATACGACGAACGGACACACCGATGCGACAGGCAACAGCCACAACGTCCACTCGTGCAGGACCGGGTTGAACATCGCGGCAACCCCCAGTGCCGTGCACATGGCCGACGGCAAGGGCGAACCTCCGCCCGCGGCAAATCGGAAAAGCGCGAACAGCACGACAAACCAGATGCCCGCCCATGCGAAACGGCCAAACCACCCAAAGCCCGTCATACACGTAAGATGGTCACTGTCAAGTGTCGGCGTAACCGCGAAACTGTCAAGAGGTTGATACCAGTCCATGTACGCCCGTCCCGCCGGTGCCACCCCCCATCCACTCGGAGCATCAACCATCATGCGCGGCACGTCTTGCCATTTCTGGAGGCGGGAAGAGGTGCTGGCGTCATCTATGGACTTGGCGGAAAGACGCCCTCCGAGCCCCGACCCGACGCAAAAGACCACAATCGCGACAACGGCCACTCCAGACGCAACCGCCAGCCTCACCCGGTTGCCGGGCCTGAAAAACCGGAAACCCAACAGAAGTGCCGCACCCACGGCAAAACAAAGGGCACCGCCGCGTCCACCCGTTTTCGCAAGAAGAACGGCAGCCGCTACCACACCGACAGCCCCGACCGAAATGACGGATTTTCTGCTGCAATACAAAAACGCGAAGAGTCCCAGCAACGCCAATTCGGCAAGGAGCGTGGCAGCATGGTTGGGGTTCACGTAGAACAGCTTGAGGCGGCCATCCTGCCATTTCTCCGCAAGCGCTTCACGAGCATCTTCCTCAGCTCCGTCCCATAACGGCGGAATCTCGCTCTGCATGACGGCCTTTTTTTCAGAATCAATGAGACCACGTTTGCCGTCCGATGTCACAATCGAGTACGGGCTTCCCTTGCGGAACGTGTAGCTCGCCTGCGACCCAGGCTCCTGAATCGTCACGTCGCCGTTCGGCTCAACCTTCGCGCGCCACCCTCCCGCACCGTCAATCCCCCCGGTGTGCCAGTTCTTGCGGAATTCCACCATACCAGTTCCGGGCGCGTAAAGCCGGAAGAAGTTCGCGCCGTCCATCGGGGCGAAATACATCCCGAAGAAGCGGTTGACTTCCTCCTGTACGCCCAGACTGACTTCACCATCGGCAGCCCCGAACGCCACGGCAGTGAAAGCCGCGCATGCAATGCAAAGGAAACGTCTCATTTCTCATCAATTCCAAATCCGCCCGAGACCGGAATCCGAATGTCGTCGGGCATGAGTATCTGCCATGTGTCGTCTTCGTTCCGCATGAAACCAAGACCAGGATATTCCAGCGAAAGATTCGTGATCGCAACGGAGAGAGCACGTTGAAGCGAACGCCGACTCTGCTTCGCCCCACTCACAGCTAGGGCGCAGCGCGTTTCATTCGTCACGACCTGGAACTTGACGTCTTCGCCGTCAAGGCCGTCAAATCTCCTACATGCACGTTCAACGGCTACGGCGAAAGCGGACTTCCGCTCCAACGGCGCCCCACCTAGCTCCTCCATTTTCCGCTTCTGCGCCTGTTCCTGCTCTCCGCTGCCGCAACCTGCGCAGACAGCAAGCACCGCAATCACGAACATCAACGGCAAAACGCATGCAATTCTCACTTTCACACCTCCGGCTATCTTCACGTTCGTTCCTTTGTCATTCCCATGCAACCTTCGTCCCCTCGTAGGGCACGACCTCGCCCTGCACACCTTCCGAGTTGCCACGGCCGATTCTCAGCACCCCCGTCATGGCACTCTTCGCCTTGAGCTTGAAAATCGTAACGATGCAGCTTCCGTCCACGTCATGCATTGCGTATGCCGTGCCTGAGACCCGTCCCCCATTCCCCAGCATGCCATTCCAGCTGACCTTCCCGGCGGCGGTGATTTTCTTGATATTGACGAACCCACCGTCCGTTCCGCCGCCAGACGTCTCAGAAAGGCCTACGGCATTCACGCCCGCAAATGCGGCGGCATGCGATCCAACGCCGACTTTCAGCCCGTCAGGAGATTCCAACGGCGCGGACATCGACGGATCAGACAGAACGGCCTTGATCCGTCCGTCGCTCGCAAGTTCAAGTGTCAGCCTTTTGTCCGAAAAGGCCAAAGACGTCCTAGCCGTACCGTCGCCGATGGCAGACCATGTCCCTGAGAACGTGGTCTTTGCGCGCGACACGTTCGTGTACTTCGCCTTGACCTTGTTGCGGGCCGTGGTGGAAAGCTCCAGCACGCCGACCACGGTGCGGTCGCCCTCGCCTGCGGACAGAAGCGGCACGGTGGCCTTGAGCGCCCGGTCGAGCATGGCGCACCCACCCTGGGACACGTCGCTCGCAGACGCGACGTTAAACGCAAGGGAGATCTCGGGCCCCGCGAACAGGACGCCATTGCGCTTCTGCTGGATAGAGAAGACGTATGTACTCGCCCCGGCCTTCTTCGCCTTTCCCGACAGGACCACCTTCCCGTCCACATAGTTAAGCTTCATGCCTGACGGAAGTTTACCCGAAACCTTCTTGAGGCTCGGCTTCTTACTTCCCTTGAGGTTGTACACGACCTGCGGGGCAAGCACATCCGCCGCGTCCATCCCAACGAAGATGTCTATGCCATACGAAATCCGCGTCGTGACCGGATTCTGGTAAAGCCACTCCGCCTTTGCCGAAATGTCGGGAAGATGTGAGAAGTCATATTCTCCCGCCACGGAGCCGATTGACCCGATCAGCTGTCTCGCAAGGGAGCCTCCTTTGACGAGCATCTCGCCGTCGCGCCCGGTGAAGGTCCTGTAATATTCGCTGTTCTTCGACGGAGCCGAACCGCTGCGGTTCCAGTAAACGGCCAAATACGGGAATCCGTTCGGGTTCACCGGCTTTGAGAATCCAGAGGCATCCCCATTGCCATTGTGGGTCGTGAACACCATCAGCATCTTGTGGCTATTCTGCCAGGCGAGGAACTCCTCCGTCAGACATGCGCGCTGAAGGTCTTCACACTTGCCACAGGAGAGCCCTCCAAAGAAAACCAGCAACGGAACGTGGTGGGCGTCAGCAACGGCGAGGGCGCCCTTGAAATTGGAATTCCATTCTCCAAGGTTCAGCGCTTCCTTTGAAACCGGCAGCAAGATGGCAGTCTGCGAAAGCGCCCCCACAGCCGTCCCGCACAGTGACAGGACGGCTGAGCACAAGATTCCAAAGCAGCTTCTCTTAAAACTCCACGCCATGCAGGACTCCTAGGGCGACTTCGGTTACTCAACCGAGACTACGAACGTTTCACCACCCAACGTACCGCCGCCGAACAGCTTGGACTGCCCTCCGACCGCATATACGATGCCGGACGCCTTATATGTCTTGTTGTTGATGCTGTATGAAATCTTGACCTGGCCCGTGGTGAGGGAGGTTGAAATGGACGCATTGTACTTGTTGGAGCCGAATGTGGGCTTCCTGCCGGTCATAACGACAGGAATCTTGACATCGCCCCCCCCGACGGTGACGAGCGTCTTCCCATTCAGCCCAACGAGCCTGCTCTTTGCCCAGCGCGAGCCTTCAACGCGGTCGAAAACCTGGGAGCCAGATGTGGCATGCCCGTCCACGCTGCCATTGGCGAAAAGGGCACACCCCACGTTGATTCCAGTGCGCGTGGAGGCGTGGCCGAAACGCACGTCCCCGTGACCCGCCCACCGCGGAAGATTGGCACGCACAAAAGACTCAGGGAACAATGCGCAGAAACTTCCGCCGGAAATCTTCGTATTTTCGGAGATACGCCCCTTGAAGGAGACCTTTCCGGCATAGCTGACTTTCGCCGTCACCCAGCCGCCGAGTTTCGCATTGGAAGATGAAGCCAGGCCAAAGCCCCAGTTGCCCTTCCAGTCCCCGTTGGGCTTGTCGATGGCCTTTCCGTAGACCCTGTACCCAGAAGCCGTGCCCGACCAAATCTTGGAGCCCGGATTAAAGGCCACGTTAAAGTCTGACAATCCCGTCGCGACACCCCCGTCTTTCAAGCTCACGACTTTCCCCCGCAGTCTGGTCGTGCCCCCCCCCCTCACGACAGTGGCCGTCCACTTTCCCCTTGAAGAGATCTTCAACTGACCTGAAGCCACAATCTCGTCTCTCCCGTTAAAGTAGTATATGGCGTACTTTGGCGATGTATACGCCTTCGGGAATTTCGCAACCTTCAATGTGAACGTCTTGGATGTTGTGCCATAGTCGTTTTTCGCCGTCACGGTGACGGTATGATTCTTGAAAATCATGGGAGTACCAGTAATGAGACCCGTCTTGGCGTCTATCTTCAGCCCCGAGGGAAGGCCCGACGCCGAATACGACACATTGCCGACCCCGGACGAGCTAATCGACATGTCAATGGCCGTTGCGAACGATCTATAGGCGTTGACCGTCAAGGGCGTATTGTCGTAAACCTGCATGGCCGCCACATTGAACTTGGAAGACGCCGAAGCTACGGCCGTACCAATCATATTGGCGGTGGAATAGGACGCTTGGACGCTCCAAGGGTAATCCTTCGTTTCAGCGGCTTTGGACACGAACCCAAGGTCAAGCGCATTGCCCGACGTCGTTGTGCCCATGTCCTTGGTCACACCCCCGCAGGTCAGGGAGAACGTGCAGCCAGCCAGACTTGCCGACCATGCAAAATCCACGAGCGACTTATTCTGCATCAGATCGCCGTAGGAGACCTGCGCATTGGCCGTCGGCTTTGACAGCGTCACCGTGAGCGGCTTGAACGAAAACGCCTTGAAGCCGATAACCTCCGCGTCAGCAGCCCCCGTCGACGCCGAGGCCTTGAGCGTTATTTTGTCCCCGGCGGCAACGCCGAAGCTAACCGTCTGGTCGGCAAGGAGCACTTCCTTGCCACCCTTTGAAGTCGTGCAGGCAACGCTCCCCCGAGTTGTTCCGAGAGTCGCCGACAGGATACCCCCGGCGGACACCGTGAGCACAAGCGTCGAATCGGTCGCGGTCACCGTCTCCAGCACGTTGCCGTTGTTCTGCGAGGGTACGTACCACGTTCCGCTCGACGCAGACAGTTTTTCTAATCCAGCATGAGCCGCCGCAAACTCCGCCAATGACTGCTTGACGCGGGAATCCTTGAACGTCACGGTCTGGGATGAAGCTTCGTAGGAAATGTCCGATCCCGCAAAACCGCTTGCGACGACCTTCACCGTCAGGCTGTCGGAGACAATGCCCCCGTCGAACGTACTCGGCCCCGTAACCGTGAAGGTTTTCGTTCCATCGCTTGAATCCCAGGTGATCGAGCTTTCACTCAGTTTGTAGAGAGCCTTGTTGGCACCCTCCAGCGAGATTTCAACGGATCCAGTCTTGCCGGATTTGCCCGAACGGGTCACGACGCCCGTCCACACGCCCGCAGTCGGTGGCTGAACCATCACGGTGTTACCAGACTGCGCGGAAAGCGAGAAGACCGTCTTGTCGGCTTTTTTCGGTGCAACTTCGGCAAGGGCCGCGTCAATGTATTGGTACAGAATCGGACCGCTTGAACCAACCGGGCGCGACTTGTAGGACCAAACTGCATGGCGCGCGCCATTGGGCTTGATAAGAACCACCTGCGGATACCCGTCATCACCTGACTGGTAGATGTCGAAGTATGCGTCAAAGACTTTCTCCGAAACCCCCCCGTACTCTGGCTGCCTTGGAGACGACCAGTAGTTCAGGAGAACCATGTAGAACTGGTATTTCTTGACGAGGTTGGCAAAGTTCTCTGTGTTGAGCGTGTTGTTCACGAACTGCATGCAGTGCTGACATCCCTGGCCTGTGCTGCTGTCGTTGATCATCACAAGGAAAATCGGCAGATTCGTCGTCTTTGCCGCAGCCAACACGCCCTCCATGTTGCTAGTCCACTGGTTGGGGACTGTGGCCGTCGTACTCACGCGCGGCAGAACGGCTGCGGAAACCCCTACTGCATAAAGGACAATCGCAGCGGCAATGCTTTTGACTATTGATTTCATTTCAACCTCTCCTTTTGAGATTCGTTTCATTAAAACTCACTTCACCCTCTTAATTCTCATCCTTTTTTTGGAGGGATCCGTCGGCTCCCACAATGGAATTTTACACTCGACTTTGGCCTTTGCAAGAAGCTCGTGGAATTTCATCTTCGTAACGGCCTTCATCTTGATCTCCTTGACCCGCGTGCGCGCCTGCTCCGGAGAGAGTTCCGGCTGAAGCATATCCTTCTCAATCAGGATCTCCGCAATCTCAACCGTCACCTCGCCGTCCCGCTCGGTCGAGCCGTTCCGCTTCAACAGCTGGACTATGCGCCATGCATCCGGCGTCTCAACGATGCCGCTCATCTCGCCCTCCTTCAAGTTCGCGAGGGCATCCTCCACGGCCTTCGGTAGTTCACCTTCCGCAAAGCGCGCCGGATGTTCGTCTGTTCCGTCCATCATCACCCCGCGCGTCGCAGAGCTTTCACTGTCACTCCATTGCTCTGCGGCATCGCCGAAATCCATTCCGCTCCTCAACTTCCTGAAAATGTCCGCAACAAGCGCCCTCTTGTACAAATTCGTCGCGACGACAGCGGTATTGTTTGAATGAACAATCCCCATCATCTGCTTAATCTCCGCATCATTCGTCTCGGTCAAAGGGACAAGCACTTGTTTCTGGTACTCCTGGCTGTAAAGGGCGTTCGTCAGATTGTGTTCGTAAAACGATTCGCCGCTGCCAATCAAATTCAGCATCACCTCGCCGACCTTACCCCGCTTTTCCCATTCTGCGCGTGCCCTCGCACGATACTCGGCAAATTTCTCCGGTGCGACTTTCACCCCCACTCGACGGGCTTCAGCTGCAACTAAAGTATATTCTATATATTCCTTAAGAAGTTTGCGCACCCGTGACTGGAACATAATAGAACGAAGGGCCGCATTTCCCTCCACCTGCATCTCTGATCGTTCAATGCCAACGCACAATGCATCAACATGCCGTCGCAGCAACCCCCATTTCAGCCCATCACGGCCATCTATCTCGACAAGGATTTCGTCATCTTTGAGTTCCTTGAGCATCTGCTCAGTACTCTTCTCCTTCTTCTTCCCAGATGATTCCTTCCCCTTGATTGAGACGACATTTGCACCTGAAGGCTGCGCATTTTGAAACGCCTTGGAAACCCCTTTTGAGCCATCAACTGCCGTCTCCGCGCCAAACAAAGGGTAAAGCGAAAATAATGCCGCGAAAAGATATCCTAGGCGATTTCTCATTTTTGATGGCTTTCCTTTTTTCATAAAAAACAAGCGGGATAGAGAAGACTCTCCACCCCGCCTGCTCTGTACGTCATTTTACGTACACTCTATCAATCCTTTCGGAATGACTTACTCATCGTCGTCAGTGAACCTGACACCGGCAATCTTCATAGCACCTGCGTTGGTCGTGACCTTCTTCTGGTACACAGCCTTCCACGTGCCGCCGAAGATGTCCGTATCAGGGCAGTCGCACATGAAGCAGTTCTCTTCGTTGACGCAAGGATAGATGCCGACGAACCAGCCCTTGTAGGTCTTGGGCGTGAAGATCGGATCGCAGCCCGTCTCAGACTTGACGCAGTAGGCGTTCTTCGTCTTGAGGGACGTGACCTTCATATCGACCTTACCAAAGGCGGCAGCCCAGAACGCGAACTCTTCGAGATCAACGTCGCCATCCGTCGCAGCCTCCTCGGAGACCACAAAGAGAGCGGAGTCGAGGCAGACGCTCTTGCCAGGCTTGATGCTGGTTTCCCAGTTACGAGCCTTATCAAGGTTCTTGCCGAACACCGACCAGACAACGAGCTCAACGGGAGCCGCGAGAGCAAAGGTCTTCTTGCCAGCCTTGATCGTGGCATAGAAAGTACCTTCGTTGTAGCAGCAGAAACCCGTCGTTTCGCAGATCTCTCCTGTGAGCGCGAGCGCACCCTTCTTGATCTTGAGCGATTCAACAGTCTTGTAGTCGCCCTTGTTAACGACAGCCTTGCCCGAGCCCGTCACCTTGAACACGACCGTGGGGCAAGGGCCCTGACTAGGGTCACCGGCGCCGCAGTTCTCGCAAACCACGGGGTTAAGTGCCGTGCCAGCAGCACTGCCGACAACAGTAATTGCCGCAGCAGCGGCAGCAATCATGAACTTCTTCATCGTTTGTTTGTTTCCTTTTGCCGATTCGCTCAACTCGGCGGCTACCCGCCTCGTCTCACCCGGAGCTACCCGGTTGACTCATTCTTTCGGTGAGTTCCACCCGACCCACTTTATTACACCCGCGTGAACACGGTCGGCACACATGTTATGCCATTCAGCAGCTTGGAACGGTTTGAGTTTCGCGCTCCGCACTACCCACTTTCTCAAAATAGCCTGCGGGTCAACTTTCATTGAGCCCGGTTATTCCTAGGCCCGGACACAATGTCCAAAGCCCGCCCTATTTCTTGAAAGCGCGGGTATTGTATCAAAACTTGCTTTCGTACGCAAGGGGAAAATGAAAAAAAATTTTATCCACGCAATCGCTCCGCGAGAAGTGTGGAACTTGTCCCCTGCGTGTAGGGGAAATATACGACCTCAACGCCGACGGTCTTAAGCTTCGCCTCAACCTCGTTGTACATCGCGCTCCCCTTCCAGTCGTTACCGTGGAACAGGCGGTTGAAATGCAATGCCTCCCATGCGGCGAACTTGTCCATGCTAGTCTGCGGCACCACTTCGTCCACATAGCGGATCGACTTCACGATCGCGACGCGCTCCTCGTACGGAACGATGGGCGGACGCTTCTTGTAGCTTATTACCACCTCGTCCGTGGAAACGCCCACAATCAGACGGTCACATTGCTCGCGCGCGCGCACGAGCAAATTTAGATGTCCGACGTGGAACATGTCGAACACGCCCGTGGTGTAGCCCACTATCACGATTCCCCCCAGTGCTTCTTGAGGAACTTCCGAAGCGCAAGCGCCCTCTCCATGTCGAAGCGAGAAGCCGGATGATGCGGCTTGAGGCGTCCCGGCCAGCCGGCCCAGTCGCCGTAGTTGTAGGTGAGCACCGTCTCCGGGTCGTTTGGCACCATCACGTCCACTCCCTCGAACGTCGCGGGTCTGAGCGGGAAGATGTCGTCGTAGTCGTACACGGCCTCCTTCACCCAGCCTGCCGTCATGAACTCTATGCCGCGCAGCACCGCGGGTTTTTCCTCTGGCGGGGCGGGATTCCTCCCGTCCATGATCCACTCGCGGCGAGCCGCGTCCAGCGCGGCTCGGTGCGCAGCGTCGTCCGCCTGCGGGTCGAAGCGCGCCGCGTTGCGCTCCTGCGCGTCCCGAACCTTCATGAAAAGCGCATGCTTCTCCTTCAGAGTCGGCAGCGGACTGTGGTAGAGGTCGTACGACATCACGGACGACGTGAAGTCCTTCGGGAGTTCGCGGTGGGACACCTTGATCTGGTTCCACTTTCGCGAAAAGCGCCGCCAGGCATAGTAACCCTCGCGGCACTTCTCGTTGAACACCTCGCAGAAGCGGTCGTATTCGTCACGGATCATCCCCTGGTCCACGTCGTCGTCCCACGGCACGAACTTCCCCCCGTGGCGCACTGTCCCGAGCAGACTGCCGCTGATCGTCCAGGGATGGAACCCGTTCTCGCGCGCCACGCGCAACACTTCCTTCAGAAGCACCACGCCCGCAAGCTGTACGTCGCGCGCGTAACCGCGCGCCGGCGGCATGTTGCCGACATCCGCCATGGTCAGAAGCTCGCGCCGGAGGAGCTGCGTCTGCAGCGACAGTTCCGGCTCGTCCGCACTTCTCCACACGCGCACGCCGCAGAACCGCGTGACAAGACGACCCTTCTCGTACTTGCGGCTGATCAGGCTCATGCGCCCTCCCCTTCTTCGCGCAGCTTCTTCAGCGTGGCCGAGAGCAGCGTGGAGCTCGTCCCCTTCGTACGCGGGAAGTACACCACGCGCACGCCGACGGTCGCGAATTTCGCCTCCATCTCCTTCCAGCTCGGCGTGTTGAACCAGTCATCCCCGACGAACAGCACGTCGAAGTGCAGCTTCTCCCACATCTTGAACTTGTCGAGGTCGTCCTGCGGAATCGCCGCGTCCACGTACTTGATGGAGCGCACGATCTCAAGGCGTTCCTGGAACGGAATGACGGCCCGCTTGTGCTTGTAGGCCACAAGCTCGTCGACGGATACGCCGACGATCAACTTGTCGCACAACCCCTTCGCGTTCTTGAGGAGGTTGAGGTGTCCGATATGGAAGAGGTCGTAGACCCCGCTCGTGTAACCGATTATAGTTCTGCTCATGGCGGGGATAGTATAGCAAAACCGTGATATGATTGCACGCCCCAACGCCACCGGGGCGCATCTCCGACGTGTACTGTGGTTGAGGCGGTTCTGGCAAAGCGAAGCGAAATCGTGTATAATAATGGCGTTCTTTTCCCGTTATGAGAACGTCTTTGACAGTGAAAATAATCCGTCTCGTGACCGCGCTGATTCCCGTCAAGCGCGTGCGGCGGCGGCTGCGCGACCGTTGGATGGCCGCCGCGCGCGAGCATCGTCTGGCGCGCATGCTGCCGGTCGTCCGCGCGCGCTATGCGGCGCACGAAACCGCGTGCAGGGAAAAGCTTGCGCGCGGGGAGCGTCTGCGCGTGGCCTTCCTCGTGTGCGATGCGTCGATGTTCTCAGGGGAGAGCGTGTTCCTCAAAATGCGGGAAGATCCCCGCTACGACTGTTTCATTGCCGTTGCGCCCCGCGTCACGCGCGGCGAAGACTTCCTGCGGGACACGCTTAAAAAGACGGTCGGCGAGCTGGTCAAGCGGTATCCGCAGGCGGTCCGCGCGCTTTACGATCCGGATGCGGGGAAGGCGGAGAAACTGGACGCAGATCTGGTGTTCTCGACCATCCTCTATGAAGACCAGACGCTGCCCGATTACACTACTGAGCGTCTTTCCGTCCACTCGCTCGTTGCAATCCTCTACTACGGCTACGGCGGGCTCTTCATCTCCAACGAGAAGAAGACGCCGTATTTGCCGAACATCGTCTTCGCCTGGCGCTACTTCGTCTCGAACGAGGCGACGCGCCTGATGAGCATCAAGAAGAACCCGTTGCTCGCGGAGAACGCTGTGACGGTGGGGTATGCGAAGATGGACCGCCTGGCGACGATCCCGCGTCGGGAGCGCGCGGGGAAGACGATCCTGTTGTGTCCGCACCACACGCTCGACAAGATACCTGGCGCGCTCGCGCTTTCCACGTTCCTCAAGAACGCCGATCTCTTCCAGCGGTTGCCGGAACTGTTTCCGAAGATCACGTTCGTGTTCCGTCCGCACCCGCTTCTCTTCCCGCGCCTCGCGACGGCGAAGTGGTGGGGGCCGGAGAAGACGGCGGCCTACGAACGGGCGATGGAGGCGCACCCGAACGTTGTCTTCCAGCGCGGCGGGGACTATTTCGAGGCGTTTCGGAACTCGGACGCGCTGATCCACGACTGTGGCTCGTTCCTTGCGGAGTATTTCTACACGGGGTGTCCGCAGTGCTACCTCCTTGAGAGCGAGGCGACGCTTGAGGAGCAGTTCCTGCCGTTTGCGCGGACTCTTGCGGAGCATGTGCGCAAGGCGTACACGGACGACGAGGTAATCGCCTTCATCCGCGACGTGGCGGCGGGACGCGATCCCGACCGCGAATCCCGTGCGGCGTTTGCGGCAAAGGAGGTGTGCGTCAATCACCCCGACGCCACCTCCGCAGTCATAGCCGTGCTGGACAACGCCCTCGGTATGGCCATGAATTAACGCATGCGGGATAACTCGCCAACGCCTATTTGACGATCCAGCGTCAATTTGCCGATCCCCAAACTGTCACGATTCTGAATGTTCAAGATACGTCCGTAGGACAATGTTGTTCTTGAAAATTGTCATGGTTGTTTCCAAATCCCAATACCTATGGGGAAAACGCAGATGTACCTCACACGTCGCACAACGCAGACTCCCAACGGTCCAGGAACGCCTTGCGTGAATAGACGGCCGCGAAGCGGCTGCAGGCGGTTTCGCCCAGACGCCTCCGCAGCTCCGCATCGCGCATCAACCTCGCCAGTCCCTCCGCGTAGGGCTCCACCTTACCCTCGCACAACAACCCCGTCTCGCCGTCGGTAACGATTTCCGCAACCGCCGGCGTCTCCGCGAGCCCAAGCACCGGCTTGTGAAACACCGCCGCGTCTACGACCGTCAGCGGACCGCCCTCGTTCGCGGACGGAAACGCGACAAAAGCGCAAGACGAATATGCCGCCGTCAGATCTTTGCAGTACCCCGCGAACACGACGCGGTCCACCAACCCCGCCGCCGCCACGCGCGCACGCAGCTTTTTCTCGTATGACGCCTTCCCCGTCCCATACAGAACGACACGCCACTCAGGGAAATCGCCCGCCACACGCGCAAAGGCGTCAATCAGGAGAGTTTGCTGCTTGTCGGCGTTCAACGCGGCTGGGTAGATGATCGTCTGCCCGTCGTCGGAAGACGAGTCACAAATCCCGAAACGCGAGGCGTTGCCAATCACGCACACACGCCCCTGATACCCCACCTTCCGCCTGAGCACGCCTTCGTGTGAAGGCACAAGCACCTGCACCGCGTCGGCCAGCGCAATCGCGCGACGGATGGCACGGCACCGCCGCCACCGGCGAAGCCAATGACGGAAGGGATAGAGCGGGTGCGTGTGGCACTGGAGGATCGTCTTGACCGGCGGACGGTTCCGCCCGCCATCCGTCAGCACCAGGATTTCGTTAGTCCCAGCGGCAATGCAGACATCGCAGCCGGAAATGCGTCCCCGCACATCGGCATCCGCATCCGTGACCACCACCACGTCGTACCCGCGCTCGCGTAGGCCGTCGATCAGGAACTGCACGGCCATGTCCGCCCCGCGCTGGGCGGCAAACGTATCCTTGTAGACTGCTATCTTCATATCTTGTACTTTCCCCGCGTGGCCAGCAAATAGGACTGCCACGTCCTCATGCCGCGCGGAATGATCTGACGGTGGATTCGGTAGGGGTCTGTCCCCACAGGACGCATCTTCTTGACCATCGCGGCGGCGAAACGGTAGCCCGCCGCGACGACTTCCGACACGATGTCGTCGTTCTCGCCCCCGCAAGGATAGGCGAACGAGGCAATCGGGTGCCCGAGGGCCGCTTCAAGGTCGCGCTTGTTCGCGCGGATCTGCTCGCGCGCTTCCGCAATATCCACGGACGTCAAAACGCAATGTCCTGAAGTGTGTCCCCCGATCTCGACCAGCCCGCTCGCGTCCATCTCGCGCAGCTGTTCGCGGGAGAGGAAACGCGGATCGTCAAAGCGGCTCGTGACGAAACAGGTCGCCGGCACGTTCTGCCGCCTGAGAATGGGCAGCAGCTCCACGTAGTTGTCAACGTAGCCATCATCGAACGTCAGCACCACGTCGCGCGGACCCGGATCGGACGCCGCGTCGGTGAACGCCCTAAATCTATAGCCGCCCTTGAGCAATCTGACAATCAACGCCTCCAACTCGCGCGGGCGGATCGTGTTGTTGGGACAGGACGCATCCACCACCTCGTCTGAAACGGAATGGAGCATCAGGAACGACGGCACGCCGCGCGGCCAGCGCGGCCACCACCACGTACACTTGCAGAGGGCGTAGATCGCCAGCACAATGAGGGTGAGGCCTGCGTAAATCATGGTGAGACCTTACCTGCGCTGATGGCATCGGGGTCGCGTCCGTCGACGTCCGTCCCGCCGCGCGCGCGGATCGTATCGAGGCGCTTGCGCGCCTGGTTGCGCCGCTTGCGCGACCGCCACGGCACGTGCGACTGGATCATCAGGCTGAGGGCATACGCGCCCAGCACCAGACGCGCCCCGAGCGGAGGACGCGCGGTAAACGCGATGTCCGGCATCGCCGCCAGCTTGCGGCGCGCCTGCGCCACGGCGTCGGTCGCCGGCAAAAGCGCGAGAACGGCGTCAAGCGCCGCGCGGTCGTCCCAGCACCCGCAGGGCGTGTTGTGGTTCACGCCGAACACGACGTAGAGGAACTTCGGATGCGCAGCCACCCACGGATCCTCGCGGTAGTCGTTCCGGTCGATGGACATCTGGAAGTCGATCACCTTCAAGTGCCCATCCGCCCCCAAGAGGAAATTGTCGGTGTAGATGTCGCGGTGGAGGATGCCCGTCTCGTGCAGGGCCTTCGCCAGCGTGAGGATGTCCGCCGCGAACCCGTCCGCCTGCGCCTCCGTCACCCCGCGCATGAGCAGGTCCGTCAACGACGGCCCACCCACCTTCTCGGTCACGACGAACGCCCGACGACCGTCATCTGACGTCCAGACCGCCAGCGGCTCCGGCACCACAAGCGGCGCGACGGCGCGGAGACGCGACGCGAGCCGGAACTCGTTTCCGATCGACCATGCGCACGTCGAGGAACACTTCACGATGGCGTCGCGTCCCTTGAACTGCCCCTCGAAGAACACGTCATTGATGTACTTGTTCTCGAGGACCACGCGGCAGCGGGAAAGACCCATGTCCGCGCCCACGCCGTCGACGATACTCCTCCATGCGGCTTCGGCGGGGATGTTGAGGCGGACGTCATCCGGCACGCCGCGCTCCCACTCCTCCGCCGTGTGGCCGGTCAGGAGAAACACGTCGCGCGCAAATTCCCTTTGGCTCGTCGTGCCGTGGACGCGATGCTTGCGTCCCGCCCACTCGCGGTAGCGCGCCTTGAGGTCGTACATCAGCTCGTTGGCGATGTAGTATTTCTCGTCGCGCGCCCAACGCGAACCGTAGGTGGGATTCAAGTTGCGAACCACAATCAACAGGAAACCACCCCCACCGCATTTGCGTACCTTGAGCGGCCCGTCCAGCGGCTTCTTCCCGCCGTAGAAGGCCGGATACGCCTCCGCCGCAGGACCCGAGAAGGCCAGTTCCCATTTCCCGAGAATCTCAATATTCTTCTGCTGTTCGAGGTCTTCGAGAATCCGCGCCTCGACGCAACGCGCCTTCTCCCAGAGAACGAAGAGATGGAGCTCGCTGGGCTGTCCGCTCATTCACGCCCCTCCTTCATGCGGAGCGAGTACAGCCGCTCATCGTCCGCGTCGCCGCCGTCCGACACCATCACCAGCGTTCGGTCGCCATTGCCCAGCACCGGCCCAAGACACACGCCCTCGTAGTTCGCCGAACCCGTGTCCGCGCCGAAGAGAAGTTTCTTGGCAATGGGACGCTCCACGTCGATGGACGCCTCCCGCGTCGGACGCACGGCGTAGAGTCGCGCCCGATATGACGGATCAACGCCCTTCCGGCTCAACTCGCGTTCAAGGACGAGGAGTGTCCCGTCCTCCAGCGCACACAGGTCGGAAACGCCCGACCGCATCCGCTTCGTTTTCCCGCCGCCGATGGCGTCAGTGAGGTAGGCCCATTCTCCGTCCTGCGCCCACGCCGTGCCGTTTTGCCGCCGGAACCTCGTCAGGCGCACAACCGTGCCCTTTTCCACACTTGAAACATCTCCGTCGCCCGAAAGAGCCTCTTCGTTCGCCGTCCAGAGGAATTCGCCATTCGGCGACAGGGCCAACGCCTCCAGTCCCCGGTTCCTGCGTCTTTTCCGCTGGTGTTCGGGAAGTCGCACCTCTGCAACGTTCTTTCCCGATGCGGGATCGATTTCATAAATCGTCTGCGCCGCCTCGTCTGTCACGAACACGGTACGATTCTGCGGATTCCATGCAATGCCTTCATTGTCTTTTCCCACGCGCACGTTCCGTCCCATCACGCAGTTCGTGATCATGCCGGTCGCCCGGTCGATGCCGATCTGCATCGGCCAGACGCCGCTGCCGTCGTCGCTGACGGCGTAGTAGCTGTCGCCGTCCACATACGTGATGCCGCTCAGTTCCTCTGGCACGCGGGGGCGGATGAACTCGCCAATCGGGGAAATCTTCGGTAATCCCCGCACGTCCATTGTAGCCACCCATTGCGTTGTCGGCCAAAGCGCCCATGTCGCCGCCGCTATTCCGGCGCACACGGTGCCAACCGACGCCACGCGCCTGAAAACGCCCCACCGCTGCCAGGGCGCCACGCCCGCCGCCGCGAATTCAACCGCCATGCGGTCGACCCCGCACTCGAGGCAGGCGCTCACCCGGTGGTGTCCCTGGCGAAGCGAATCCGCAAGGCCGCCCGTGCGGCATAGCATTACCGCGATGGGCTTGTCGTCGCGGTAGCCGTCCCGCTTCAGGCTCGTCAGCAGCCTGCTCATGCTCGCCGCACGGTCCTTGCCGGCGCGCTGCTGCGGATTGTCCGTCGTGCGGATCGCCCGCTCGATCTTCATTCCCCGCACGGCCTTCGCCGAGATGTGGTAGACGCGAGAGCCATGGTAGCGGTAGTGGTTCCGGCACACGCGCACCAAAGTCCCGGGCAGATTCCACCGCGAGACGGAAGGCACGAACACCACCCGCACGTCAACCGTGCCGCCCGCACGCCGCGCAATCTCATCCCGACCGCGCACTAGCGAATCGGGATGTCCCTTGCGGATGAGCAGTACGACACGGTCAGACGGCAGTTCGCCAGCGGGGATGGACTCACCCGCATAGTCTGGCACATCGTCGAAATCCGCCGCTTCCAGCGGATAGACGTGCGATGACCAACCGAGGCGCATCGTTACAGGCGCGCAAAGTCCCAGTCGCCACGCTTCGGCGCCTTGAGGAACGCGTTCGCCTCTGCCTTGTTCGTGAAGCACATCTTCCGCGCGTCGAACGCCAGCTCCTCGCCAGGATACCGGAGCGACACGCAGCCGATCAAGAGGGCCTCCGTGAGGGGTGCCGCGTAGGAGAGCTTCGAGCCGCACTTCTCGAGGTCGCACACGAGACAGGCCTCCACAAACTCGCGGTAGTGGCTGTACTTCGCCGCCGCTTCGCCCTTCGCAAGCGCGGCGTCGAACGCCGCCTTGTCGCCCTCGATGCAGACAGGCTTCGCCGCATGCGAACCGCCAATGGAGGTCGCCTTGGTGCCCACGATGATCAGGCCGTTGCCTGGCACGGACGGAACGATCTTCGCCGGCGCCTTGTAGGGCTTGCCATCTTTCTTGGCCTTTTTGGCCTTCTTCGCCTCGGCGTCGGTGGCGCACTTCAGCGCGAATTCCTCAAGGCCAGCGATGGCCTTCATGTCGGGCTTCACGTGTCCGTCCGTCCATACGAGCTTGACGCCGTTCGGAATCCACTTGTTCGGCGCGAACGCCATCTCGATGCGCGACTTCTTCGGATAGGCGACGCCCACGGGGCCCTCGCCGAAGGTATCGCCCGTTACTTTCGTCGGCAGGCCAAGCTCAAACGTCCAGAACGCCGGATCGGCGTTGTGAACCGCCATGTCGCCGATCGCGCCGCAGCCGTAGTCCCACCAGCCGCGCCACTTGAAGCGGTGGTAGGCGCTCGAATAGCCGTGGTCGGCGCTCGGACCGCACCAGCAGTCCCAGGAATCAGGCGCGAAGTGCGCCGGCACCGGTTCAGGCTTCGCGTACTTCTTCATACCCTGCGGCCACACCGGACGGTCGCTCCAGCTGTAGATTTCCTTGATTTCGCCCCACGCGCCGGCATCGCGCAGCGCCTTGTAGCGCCACACGCCCGGATGGCCCTGGTTGCCCATCTGCACCACGCGGCCCGTGCGGAGAGAGGTTTTTAGCATCAGCTCGCACTCCTCCACGGTGCGCGCGAGCGGCTTCTGCACGTACACGTGCTTGCCGGCGTTCATGCAGTCGATGGAGATGTAGGCGTGCGTGTGGTCGGGCGTGCCCACCTGCACGGCCTCGAACTTGTCGCCCATCGTCTTCAGCATCTTGCGGTAGTCGGTGAACTTCGGGATGCCGGGGTACTTCTTCTCCCAGTGGGCGAACATCGAGGGGTCGATGTCGCAGATTGCCACGAGTTCACAGCCCGCGCTGATGAGGCTCTCCGTCGCGGCCCGGCCCATGCCGCCGCAGCCGATGGACGCGATCTTGAGCTTGCGCCCCGCAACCTTGCCCTTGAACGCGTCCTGCGGCGCAAGGTCGATACCGGCCGCGCCGAGCGAAAGCCCGAACGCCCCGATTCCCGTCATAAACGCGCGCCGCGTGGGCGCAAACTGCATCGTTTTCATTTCTGGTTTTCCTTTCGGCCGTCCATTATACCAAAAATTCGTGGGTCGTGCGGAGCGCGGGGCATCCGGAATATCCGGAATGTCCGGAAAACCCGGAAAATCCGGAATGTCCGGAATGTCCGGAAAATCCGGAATATCCAAGGCCCGCCTACTTCAGGTGAATAGCCGTGCCGCCGATGTAGGTGAGCTTCAGGCCGTCCTCCGTCTTCTGGATGCGGTAGCCGCGCTTGCGGGCAACGGGATCAAGGACGAAGCTCGTGTTCTCCGGCATCGCCGCCCACTCGACCACACACTTCTTGCCCGTGCGCTTGATCACCTTCAGGTCGGTGCGGTTGGCGAGGTTCACGTTGACCGTCGCGCCCGCCGTGGTCGGGAAGATCACCGCGCGGCCGGAGACGCTCGTCGCGTTCCACGGCCCCTCCCAGTCCGTGAGGTCGAGCGTCGCGCCGCTGGCGAGCGTGCAACCCCAGTGGCGGTCGCTCATCGGCTTGAAGACGCCGCTCACGGTGAGCGAGCTGGTGTTGTAGGTGGCGCCGTCAACCGTGTTCTCGCAGATGTAGTTCTTCACCGTCATCGGCTCGCGGTCGATCGCGAGGATGCCGTCGCGCTTCACCTCGAGCGTCGTGTTCGGCGCGCGGATGCCCTTGTTGTTGTCCGTCTGGTAGTACACCGTGTAGTATCCGTCGATCGAGAGCGTACCCGCCGTGATGTCGGTGTTGAACATCCAGCAGTAGTCGCTGCCGCTCTGTCCGCGTCCGTTCCAGTGGAGCGTGTAGCCCTGAAGGTCGAGCGTGACGGCCACGTTGTCGCGCCGCACGAGGCCGCCGCCCACGAAGTCCATGTACGAATCAGCCGTGAGCGTGACATTGCCCCAGTGCGAGTAGTTGTAACCGGCCGAGACCGCAACCGAGTTGGCGAGCGTGCCGCCGTTCAGGATGACGTGGTTCCTGTAGTTGTTAATCGCGCCGTAGGCGTCCAGCGTTGCGCCGGACTGAACCGTCACGTCCGTGCCGAACATACCGAGCGTGCCCGTGCAGACCTGGTCGCGTCCGTCGGCGGCGGTCGGCGTGCCGAGCCTGAACGTCCCCTCGCGCACCTCCGTGCCGCCCGTGTAGGTGGAGCCGGCCGGTGCCTCGTACGCGCCAGCGCCCTCCTTCACCACCTTCACGTTGCCGCAGATCGCGACGCCGTCGTTCACGGCATCCACGCCATCCGGCACGTCGATGATCAGCGTGCCCTGAGTCCTGCCGGTCATCCACTTCGCCTGCAGGTACTGCACCACCTCGGTGCGCTGCGCGTCCGAAAGCGCCGTGTTGAAGCAGATGAGCTCGGAGAGCTGGCGTCCGCCGTTGCGGTAGCCACTATCAATGCTATTGCTGCGGTCAAAGGTGAGCGAGTCGGAGGCGCAGTTCTGCGATGTCAATATGGAGATGACCTGGAAGTCATCGGCCGGAATCACATCGTTCTTCCAATCGACCACGTTCGTGCCGTTCCAGACATTAGTGAACTTCGCATGGCTGCTGTTACCATACTGTCCGGCCGTGCCACGATGGAAGTTGTAGGTGCCACTCCCCCCGTTCCTGTCGCCCAGCAGGAAAGCCCGCTGCGTAGCCTCGACCTTGATCACCATGAACACGGTGCGCAGGTTGGTGAAGCGCGTGTACGTCATGTCGCGCTGGCTGCTCGTCTTGCCGAAATCGACCGTGGGACGTCCGTACGTCGTCGCGTCGTAGATCGGGAAGTTCTCGGCCTGCGCTGTTGCCGCAGGAGCCGTCGCGACGCGATGGCTGGAATCCTTCGAAGTCCACGAGAGGACGCGGCCGGCCGAATCGATGTTAAGCGTCGAGGTGTCGGAGGCGTCGAGCCAGAAGCACGCGCTCGAGAGGATTGAAGGTGCCGAAACCGTGCCGTCGAACCAAGGCGACGTAACCTCTGCGCCGAGGTAGCCGTCCGCCGAAAGGCCCTTCACCTTGAGGGTGTGGCCGTTCAGGTCGATGGCGGAACCGGACGGAAGCGTGACCGTGCCGAGTCCGCGCCAGTCGCAGTCCGCGTTCAGCGTGACGATGTTCCGGCCCGTGCCCATCGTGAAGTGGTCGGGCGTGAACGGAACGTACTCCCCGCCGTTGACGCTCACGAGCATCGGCCACGGCATACCGTTGTAGGACATTCCGTTGGACGCGCCGTTCGCGCCCTCGCCGCCCGTCGTCTCGCCGCAGACGATGGTGAACCTGTGCCAGCCCTCGGTCATCTCGAAATTAACCATCTTGTTCGCCGTGTAGGTGTGGTTGAGAAGTTTCCACGAGCCGTCGATGGCGAGGCCGTAGTAGTCGTCGTAGCGCTGGTTGACGTTCCACGTGCCCGCCTCCTCCGCCGAGACGTACACCCAGCCGTCGTAGCGCACCTGCGCCTCGTTGATGTATGTGGCCGACCACGGGACGCCGTAGGCGTTGAGTTCCGTGAGGTCGCCCACGCCCTGTGTCATGTAGTGCTTCAGGAGCACGTTGACCCAGTTGTCGTCGCCCTTCGCCGAGCGGTTCGGGTACTTGATGTAGCCCATCTGCGTCGCCTTGTGGACGTCCTCGCCGATCTGGACGCCCTTCCAGTTCACGTCCGTGCCCTCGGGGACGCTGAACGACGTCGTGCCGTCGATGATGACGGTCGTGTGCTCGTTCGGGACGGCGTTCTCGACCACGTTGCCCGCCGCGTCACGGCACTCCCAGTTCGCCGCGCTCGTCAGCGTCGTGCCGTCGCCAGCACCCGTCCAGCGCGCGGTCATGTCAACCGTGCCGGGCGTCGTCCAGATTTCGATCTTCGCGATCTCGTATGCCTCGACGCAGAGACGGGTGGAGCCGCCGAGCTTGCCCGAAGCATCGTAGGAGAACGTCCAGTCCATCGAGCCGAGCGACTGGTGCGACATGTTGCCGAGACCAAACGCATATCCTGTCGTTCCCGTACCCCAGTTGCTGAACGCGAACAGTACCTGCGCCGGATTGCGCTCGCCGGGCGTGAGGCGGTGAACCTGCATCGAGGCGTGTCCGACGGCGCCGAAGCTGCAGTTGTCGTTCCAGTCGTAGCCGTAAACCTTCGTCGGCGCGCCGACAATGCCGCTCGCGCTGTTGCCGTAGGAGTGCGGCCAGAACTCGATCCAGCCGTCCGCGCTGTCGCCCGTCGCCGCCGTCGGCTCGATGCCGGGCATGTTGCTCGCGATCTTGAGGTGCGTCGCGGGGCCCTGGTACATCTTCTCCGGGAGGATCGGCACGCCAAGCGTGTCGATCGACCTGTCGCCGAAGGCGTCCATCGACACCCACAGCCAGCGCGTGAGGTTGTGGTACTGGTGTACGCCCTCGTCCTTGCGCCTGATCTCGATGTAGTAGCCCACGCGACCGACGTTCTGCGTGGCCGCGCCGGTCTCGCCGATGTCGTCGTAGGGGACGAATCCGTTCGTGGCCATCGGCGTCTTGTTGTGCGCCACCGCGTCAAACACGCGGGCGCGGGTGAACCCGGCGAGGTACGCGGCGGGCACGTTGTTCTCCGCGCCGGTCGTGGTCGGGATGTTCGCCTCGACCTGTCCCGGCGTGAAGTCGGGATCGTCCGCGAGGGCGTCCGTAATCGCCTTGCAATAGACGTCCGCCATCTTGTCCTCGCCCGGCCAGTCGGGATGGAGATCGGTCGCGCTCTGGAAGCTGCCGGTGATGTACGTGCCGTTCTGGTCGTAGCGGTAGCACGGCGTGTAGAGGTCCGCGAAGTACACGCGCTTCGCCGGGAACATGCCGCCCTCGATCGCCTCGCGCATCATCGTGTTGTAGGTGACGACCTTCGCGTTCTTCGCGGCGTCGGCGATGTCAACCACCGCGCCCGCGATGAACTTCGCCGTCGTCTTCTGCGTGATCACCTTCTCGACGAGGTTGCTCCACACGGGGAACAGCTCGGCGGGCGTCCTGTTGCCGGAGTTGATGTCGTTCGTGCCGAGCTTGACGAGGACGAAGTCCACGTCGCCCGCCTGGTCGAGGAAGTTCTCGATGGCGTCGATCGTTCCGCCGCCACCGCCCGAGATGAGGCGCTGCCCGCCGATGCCGGAGTGGCTGATCCACTCGTCGGGCATCGCCGCGCCGCAGATGTCGGCGCTCTGGTCGTAGCGGTGGCCCTTCGCGATCGGCTCGTAGCCCGCCGCCGCGAGCTTCTTCATGAGGCCCGTGCGCCAGTTGCCGTACGCGCCGCCGTGCGTGATGGAGTCGCCCACGGGGAGGACGTTCACGCGCGTCTTCGGCGCGCCGTAGTCGAGGTCGAGCCACAGGCGGCCGCCCTTCGCGAGGTTCTCCGCCCACACCTTCGGGTTGTTGCCGCTCGCGCTCGTCGCGTCGAAGAGAGCCGTCAGCGCCGCGTCGTCCATGTTCAGCGAGCCGTTGTCCCACGTCATCAGCAGGAAGCGTCCCTTCGTGTTCGCGGCGTACTTCGCGTCAAGCGCGATCTTCGCGCCGGGTGCAAACACGGGCGCGCCGATGAGGCGGAACGTGAACTTCGTCGGGTCGTACGTGATCCTGCCCGTCGCGCCGATGTCGAGATTTCCAAGGTAGAAGCCGCCCACGTCGTTGAACGACGCCGCGCCGTCAACCATGAGGCGCGTGGTGGTGAGCGAGATCGGATCCCACCCGATGTACGTGAACGCCTGCGACGCGCCGGCCGGCAGGATGATCGACGCATTGGCGAGGCTCGTCGCCACCGTCTCGCCCTTTGCCCAGTTGCCGACGGTCGCGAACGTGGACTCGCCCTCCGTCGCGGGAGTCCAGATGTAATTGGCGGAGGCGGAGCGGTCGGACACGGTTTCGCCGTACTTCAGCCAGAACTCGACGCGGACGTACGAGTACGCCGCACCCGAAATGTTCGCCATGTCGGCGCTGCCGGTCTTGTCCTGGAACGTCCAGTCAAGCACCTTGCTCGTTTGTCCGTGGTTGCCGTAGTTGGCGAGCGTGCCCATGCCGAACGCGCAGGAGTCGGCACCGCCCCAGCGGTTGTAGGCAAAGAGGATTTCGGCCGGCAGTACGCCGTCCGGTTCCGCGAACTTGCGCATCAGCTGGAAGCAGGCGAAGGTGCCGTCTGAGTTGAACGTGTCGTTGAAGCCGAGCACGTTGCCGGTCCAGGGTTCCGTGATCACGTCGCCCGTCCTGTCTGTACCGCCGTAGTTCTGGCAGTTGAACTCGATGTAGCCTTCGACGGAATCGTCGTTCGCCGGGACCTGCTTCACGCCGCCGAAGTTGCTCCACACGTGGAGTTTCGTCACGGTCTGCTGCTTCTTCTGCGCGACGGTGACGGGAAGCGCCACGTCGGCCCACGTGGAGCCAGGCGCGTCCATATCGACCCACAGCGCCTGGAGGGCGCCCGTGTCCTTGCGCACGAGCTCGATGTAGTAGCCCACCTTCTCGATGCCCGTCTCCTGCATCGGCGGCGCGTAGGTGTAGGGGATCGCGTAGAGGTTCTGCGCATACGCGGTGGTGTCCGTCGGCTCGATGGTGCGCACGCGCGTGAAGCCGTCGAGGTACGCCGCCGGGACGTTGTTCGTCGCGTCGAGGACGACCGCCGGAGGCGTCCACGTGGACGGCGTGTTCTTGCCCGCCGCCGTCGCGAGCGTCATCAGCTTTGTCTTGATCGCGGCGGCCACGGCCTCGCACTCCGCCTGGGTCTGCGAGGCGGTGATGAGCGATGCGATGTCAACGCACTCCACGTCCGCCTCCGTGCCGCACCACGACGCGATGTCGGCGTTGAGCGCCGCCGAGCCGCCGGGGATCGTGCAGGCGATCACGGTCGTCATCGGGAGCGCGGCCTTGATGCGCGTCACGGCCTCCTTGTAGTTGGCAAGCACCGTCGCGTCCGCAACGCCGTCGGCGACGTCCTTGTCGCCGCACAGGAAGATGGTGAAGTCGGGATAGTTCGCCGCCGCGCAGTACGTCTCGAGGCCTTCGAGCACGCCGGCGCGCGTGGCGGACGTCTTGATCGCGAGATCGACTACGCCCGCGTGGCACTTCCACGCATCCGTGTTCGCGCACAGGAGATTCCCGTTCGCCGTGCGCCAGCCCGTCATCTTCACGTTCCAGCCTTCGGCGAAGAGCGACTGCGCGAGCGGTCCGCGGAAGCAGTACGTGCTGCCATAGACGTATGTGCCGCCGAGCGTGAATATCTTGATCTCCGGCGCCGTGACGATGGAAGACGGATCCTTCGTGAGGACGATGCTCGTTGCATTCACGACGAGCGTGTAGCCCGCCGGGCAGCCCGTCACGTCGATCTTCGAGGCGTCGAGGCCGGAGATCATGCCGGCCGTGAGCAGCGTGATGTTCGCGTCGCCCTCCGGCGCCGCCATGCCAGTGAGGTCGAACGCCGCCCGGCCGAGGAAGTTGAGCGTGCCCGCGAACGAGAACGGACACGGCCGTGAGAACGCGACGTCGGTCGTGAACTGGATGATGTTCGCCTGCACAGAGAGGATCGAACCGCCCTCCTCCACGTCAAGCGAGGTGAGCTTCACAGGGTTCACGCACTTGCGCATGTCGAGCGTGCCGCCCGCGTGGATCGTCACCGGCACTGCGGCGGAGGAGATGGCGATCGAGGGATTGACCGTCGAGGCCGTGGAGTCCATGATCACCGTGCCGCCGAAGATCTCCGCGCCGTTGTGCATCTGCTGGTCGGTGTGGTTGTTCGTGATGTGGAAATCGGCCGCGCCGTACTTCACGAGCTTCGGATACGTGCCGTTTCCGGTAATCGGCGCAGGGCAGGTGATTTTCGTCGTCTCGTTGGAGACGATGAACGTGTCCGAGATGTAGATCCAGCTGACCGAGGAGGAAACCTTCGTGGCGTCGTTGAAGATAAGGTTCCTCAGGTGCAGCCTGTTGCTGGTCTGCACATAGGTGGATCCACCGTCCATCACGAGGTCGCGCAGATAGACGTTAACGGCCGGCACCTCGACCTTCGAATTCACGCCGTCGATGATCGCGTCGACATTGGGCAGGTTGACGGTGCTGTTGTGGAAATACAGACTTCCGTTCGTCACATGGATCAGTCCTTCGCACGAACTCACGGCGTTGCACATCCAGAAGTGCTTTCCGGTCGGAACGTTGATCGTGAGCGTGTAGCCGTGCATGTCGAAGTCCGTCGCCCCGTAGCCGCTGTTGAGAAGGCCGAAGTCCCCGTTCGACGAATACGCCGTGGCGTTGCCCGTCAGGATGATTCCGGCTAACTGCGCGGAGCCGCTGGTCACGTTGCCGCCGCTATTGCGGAAGCATCCGTTGCCGTCGGGTCCAGTGCCCTCCATCGTCAGCACCGGACAGTTTCCGTTGCCGTTGCCCGCCATGTCGTAAGCACCGCCGGCAACGATGCGAATCGGGTACTTGTTGGGTACAAGCGTGGTTGCGCCCATCGCAAGCGTTCCCGCGTTCACCACAGTGCCGCCGGAGTTCCTGAGTTTGTTCTTCGCAGTGAACGTGCCCGCGCCGGTCTTGACGAGCGTCACCGCGCCCTCGATGGTGAATGCCGTGTTGTTCTTCGTCTCGCCGGACGGCACGTCGATGTACAGCTCGCCGGCCGTGACGCCGTTCTTCACTAGCTTCACATCGTCGATCAACGACGTCGAGTCCGAACCAAGGTAGTAGCCCTGGAATGTGAGCGTGTGCGTCCCCGCCGTCAGGTTGAGCGTGACGGTCTGTTCCGCGAACACGGGATCGTTCACCGCACCCCATGTCCGCACAATCGTATCGTCAAAAGCGACGGTCAGCTTTGAGCCTGCGAGATTGGGACGCCCGGCGAGCTTGAACGTGAGCGTGTATTCGCCCGCCTCCGGCGCAGTGAACGTCTGCTCGATGCTCGCAGCGTTCTGGAGCCAGCAGACAAATGTTCCGTCGATCGGCGTGTTCGCCACCCAGGTGGTGTTGTTTTTAGAAAGGCCGCACGACGTCGTGCCGTCCCACCCCGTCGCCTGGAACCCGCCGACGGTGAAGTAGGCGTATGAGCCGGAGAACGTTCCGTCGAAGTTCTCGAAGCTGCCGTTCGTGATGAGGTTCGCGCGCTCGAGGATCGAGTCCGTAATCTTCACGCTGCCGTCGCCCGCGACGTTGTCGAGGTAGAGCGTGTGTCCGTTCAGGTCGATGACCGTATCGCTCACGACGTTTATCGTGCCAAGTCCGCGCCAGTCGCAGTCCGCCGTGAGCGTCACGCGACCTGTGCGCGCGCCGAACGTGATCGAGGCCCACGACGGCGTGGCGCCGACGGGGAACGAGAACGACGCCGCGCCGTCGATGTCAACAGCCGTGTCCGAATCTGGAAGCGTCGTCGCGGGCAGTTCCGCGCCTGTCGCGTCCCAGCACTTCCAGTTGGCGGGGTCGGCAAGGTCCGTCACGTCACCACCGCCGATCCAGTGCGCCGTCGCCGCCCTTCCGGCGTCCGCCGCCGCGAAGGAGTTGAGGCTCGCCGTCGAGTCCTGCACCCAGCCCGTGCGCGTGAGCGTGGCGCCCTTCATGAAGTCGTTCGATTCAAGCTCGTTGGAGTGGACGACGCCGTTCGCGCGGTCGAAGAGCGCGCCCTTGCCGTTCGCCTTGACGACGGGCACGAGGTCGCGTACCAGCATTCCGGCGTCCTTCAGCGACAGGGAGTTGAAGGTGTATTTCGATCCCTTCGTAACGGACCATGTGCCAAACACGGCAAGGTCGAGTATCGGATTTGGCTTGCGCTCAACTACGTATGTTTTGCGGGAACCGCCGTGATCGATCTTAATGATGTCTTCGTCAGTCATCTGGAAGCGATAGGAATCCGACGTCGTCGGCGACGAATCGAGAGCCGTGCCCCTGCCGTGCCAGTAGTACTTGTCGCTCTGGATGTCAAGCATGTATGCGGCGCCCTGCCAGGACTGGCCGAAGAGTGTTGCACCGTTGGCGTACGTAAGCCCGCCGATGTGGAAGTCGAACGTCGTGTTGATGTCGGGGATGTAGCCGAGGCGCACGGTCTGCCCGCCGGTGGAGATGAGGCTCGCCACTTCGCTCGCGTACGGAAGTGCGTTCGTCTGCATCAGGAAGAAGCGGTACTTGAGTCCCGTCGCCTGGAGCGCGGCGGGGAGCGTCACGTTCGTCGTGACCGTTTCCGGGGCGATTGTGCCCAGGTCCTCGAAGTTCGTCCACGCGTTCTTGTCCGCGCCGCCGTCAGTCGCGCCGTATGCGAGATAGAGGTTGTTCGTCGCCGTCTCGGGGATTGTGCCGAACGCGAGCGTGGCGGTGGTGGCTGTCTGCTCCGTCACGGTGACGGTTGGGAGGAAACGGAACGTCGGGGTCGTGTCCGTCACGCGCCCGAAGCGCGCGGCGTCCCGTTCCGTGCCGGCGACGAGCGCCGTCGCCGTCTCGCTCGGGTGGAACGTGTCGTTCACCTGGTCGTAGAGGCCCGGCACGTCGTTCGCGTCGAGCGCGGGGATGTAGTCGCGCTGCATCTGGTACGGATCGTACCATCCGCCGTTCGCGATCTTCATGCGGTAGAAGTCGAACGTGGCAAAGTTGGCGTTGTTGTTGCAGGCGAAAATGCCCATCGGGTTGTTGCCGTCAACACTGCGCGTGTTTGAAGGCCCCACGCGCGTTTCCACTCCTTCGGTGAAGAGACTCACGCGGTTGTCGTCATCGACGATGAAGCGGTAGTTCGTGTTGAGCGCGGGCTTTGCGCCGAAGGCAGAGCCGCTTGCGTGGAAGTTGAACTTGTCGCCCTGCTGGTTGAAGAGGTAGCGGCTGCCGGTCCAGTTCTGGCCGAAGAAGGCTGTCGAAGCAACATACGTGACGTTGCCGAAGCGGAAGTCCGTGACGGTGCGGCCGTCGGGGACGAGATCGGCGTTCACCCACTGTGCGCCGGTGGAGTGGACCTTGTCGAGCTCCTTCGCCATGGCGAGGCCCGTCGTCTGGAGGAGGAAGAAGCGGAGCGGACGCCCGTCGCGCAGCGCGGCGGGAACGGTATAGGTGTACGTCTCCTGTCCGTCGGCGATGTCGGCGACCTTCTCGAAGCTGTCCCAGGCGTACTTGTCGTCGTCGCCGTCCGTCGCGCCGCTCGCGAGGAAGAGCGCGTGGGTGCGCCCGTTCGGGTTGCCGAACGCGAGCGTCACGCTGTCAGCCGTCTTCTCCGCCACGCACACCGTGCGCGGCGGCGCGTAGAGGCGGACGACGCCCGGGAGCGTGTCGGGGCCAAGTTTCGCGCTCTCGGCGAGCGTCGCGTCGGAGAGCGCGCCGTTCCAGATACGCACTTCGTCGTACTTTGCATTCGCGTCGATGTCGGCCTCATAGAACGAGTGTCCGATGTTGAGCGTGTAGGGGCGGAGTTCCGCGATCGTCCAGCCCTTCACGATCGACCAGCGGTTGCGGACGATGCGACCCGTCGAGGCGTTGCGCTTCGTCCAGTGGACCATCGTGTCGCCGTTGCCCATGTCGCGGTACGACACCGCGATGTGCCACTTCGTGTTGAGCGCAAAACCGCCGAACGAATCGTTGATGGAAAGGATGGTGGAGCCGCCCCTCTTGACCTGGAAGGCGTCCTGTCCGGTGTTCGTGCCGCGGGTCCAGCTGAGGAGGATGCCGTCCGTCTCGCCGCCGCCGCAGTCGAACACGCGGGCGTAGTTCTTGGCTGCGGTCGGCGTCGCCCAGATTTCGATCGTCATGCTGTCGGTGGGCAGGATGTTGCCGGCAGCGCCGAGCTCCACGTAGCCGCCGTTGTTGTTGTCGCTCATCTGGTTCTTCGTGCCGCTCATCTGGATGGTCGTGTTACTGTCGGCCCAGGCGAGCTTCTTGCCATTGCCTGCGGCGGCGGGACGGCCGGGGAGCGCGTTGTTGTAGTTGCCGTTGAAGCTCCAACGCTGTCGAAGGTGGACGTAGGCGTTGTCAACGGCCGGCGCGACAGCGACTGTCTCCGGCAGGGAGTTCGGGCCGGCCACCGCGTTCGCCTCGAGCTGCGCGTCGGTGAGCGCGCCGTCCCAGATGCGCACTTCGTCGTATTCGGCGTGGGCGTCGTGGTCGTTGGCGAATGGCGAATGGCCCAGGTAGAACACAGGGTTTTTCAACGAGGCGGGAGCCCAGTTCGGAACGTTGATCGAGCCGGATTTCACGAGCGCACCACTTGTCGAATTGCGGGTCGCCCACATAACGGTCGTCGAACCATCCGCGTTCGGGCACACCCTCGCGGTGATGTGGAATTGGGTGTTGAGGGTAAGCGGGCCGAAAGCGGGGGTGGCGGTGTATTTCGTGTTGGCCCTGTTCACCTCGACGATTGACTTGTTGATATCGGTGCCCGCCGTCCACGCCTCCATCAGGTAGTTTTGGGTGTTCTGCGCATAGTCGAAGATGCGGGAGTAGTTCTTGGCTGCGGTCTGTTTGGCCCAGATTTCAACCGTGGCGGCACCGGGCGGCATGACGTCCATGCCGAGGTTGAGAGAACCGGTGCTGTTGCCTGCGCCGGTCATCTTCACGACGCCGTCCGCGACGGCGACGTTCGCGCCGATCTTCACGGCCGCACGCCCCGACACCGAGTCCTTCAGGTCGGTGTTGAACGTCCAGCGGTGCTTCAGCGCCGCCGCCGTCGTCTTCGTCTCGTCCGCTCGCGCCGCGAGCGGAAACGCCGCACCCGCCGCGACCATCGCCGCGAGCGCCAGTGTCGATATGCGTAGTTTACTCATGCTTGCTCCTTATTAGTTGTTAGATTGTTTTAAAATAAACGCACACTACGCGGCCTCTGGCCGCGCTCAAAAGCGACGTTTCGGAACACATCGCCCTCTCAAGATACAATGCGCCTTTTGTCATTCTGCGCGTATGATACCAAAACCCCGCCCCCGAGCGCAAGCCAAAAAGTCACCATATTTTCACATCTATTTTACACTAGGGTCGGGCGAGCCGTCAGGTCGGGCGAGACGTCAGGTGGGGCGAGCCGTCCCGGCGAGCCGCCACGGCTCACCCGGAGGGTTCGCCCCACCTGCGGGCCGCCCGGTGGTCGGCCCCTACCGCGGTAGGGCGCAATCACCGAGCGCGCCGCATACGGTAGGGCGCGATCACCGAGCGCGCCGCATCCATGCGTATAGGGATTTGGAAACAACCAGGACAACAGTCAAGAACAACATTGTCCTTCGGGCGCACCTTGAACATTCAGAATCGTGGCAGTTTGAGGATCGGCAAATGGGCGCGGGCGAGTTAGCCCGCGCGACAAAGGCAAGTTGTCTCAAACAAGTTGTTTCCAATTTTCAGAAGGCACCCCTTAAGTTTCAGAAACTGAAGTTGATTGCTATTTCGGCTGTACCATCGGCGGGTGCGGGAACGGTGAACATCAGTTGGCGGCAACCGGGGTTGGGAGAGTCCCAGGTATTGGGGCCCTGTCCGTCGCCGACAGCCCAATCGCCCTTCTGCGCCCCGCACTGGACGAGCGTGATCGACTTTCCTGCCTGGCGGAGCGTCACCTTGTCGCCTTCAATCGTAGGCTCGGCGCGCGTCATCATCGCCCAGCGTATCTTCCCGCCGGGCCGTACGCCCGCGAAGGTATCGCGCAACGTGTAGCTGCGCCCCGACGCCGACATCTCGCCGCGCCGGACGACCGACGTCGCGTTAGTGTAGAGCGACGAGAGGTCGAGCGTCACCACGGACGCCGCGCCGTCGCGTTTCACCTCCGTCACCTTCGCGCTTCCCTTCACCCGCTGCTGGCAGCCGTCGATCATCGGCACATTGTGGGCCCAGGTTCCGAGGCGGAAGAGCTTCCAGCGATCTGAATTCTGCGCGTCGCTCCAGAGGTTCATTCCCATGGCCTCGATCCGATGGTACGGCTCCGCGCCGACGTCCACCGCCCAGCGCACCTTCTCGCTCTCCAGCACGAACGACCCGCCGTCCATGTGTCCGTGCGGACCAGACGGCGACCCGCCCTTCAATCCAACAAAGAGCGCCTTTTCGTCATCCCAGCTCGAACGCTGAATCGTGATCGGCACGGGTCCCTTAGCGTCCCACACGAGCGGCGCCTTCGGCTTCAACCCCGATGGAACATCCTGCACCCAGAAGAGCGCGAGGGGAAACATCCTGTTGCCGCGAAAACGGCGCGGGAACGGACGCCGTGTGGCAACGTAGCGGCGGTATGCGCCAAGCTCGAAGTAGGGAAGGATGTCTGGCCGGTTAAAGCGCTTCGCGAACCACCATGTCGCGTAACACGTTCCGCGTCCCGCCCCGCCGTCCGCATAGTTGAACACCTCGCCGCTCGGTCCGGTGACGAGATCGAGGTACGCGCCCGTCTCGGCGAAACCCGGCATGGACGCAAGGCCGAAGTCGCTACCGAGCGTTCCCTCCAGAAGCGCCATAGCGGCAACGTTGAACTCGAGGCCGTAGCTCCAGTAGCCCGGCCCTTCAGGGTAGTTCCCGTTCGGCGCGAGCGCCTTCATGGAAATTGGCAGCTTGTCGATGCAGCGCTGGACAAAGCACGCCACCTCGGCGGGATTTTCCTCCGCGAGCGCGAGCGCGCCTGCGAGGATGCCGGCGTGGCAAACCTGCCCCCAGTTGTTGTGCGCGCGAATCCACCACAACGGCTGGCGCGAGGCGTCGAGTCCGCAGCGACGGAGTCCAGCGGCGATTTCCTTGCGGACGTCCTCCGTCATGTCGTTATAGAGCCAGTCGTAGCCGATCGCGACGGCAAGCGTCATTTCGCCCACGTCGAGGAAGTGTGAAGGATTCCAGTCCGAGAACGCGCACACGGCACGCATTTCGGCGATGGCGCGGTCGAAGTGCGCCTTGTTGCCGTAGAGGCGGTAGGCGAGCGCGAGGGTGTTGATGCGGTAGAGCGCGGTGCGGCTCACGCCTAGGAGGCGCTTCCCTTCCTTGATGCGCTCGCAGGGCTTCGTTTCGAGGCAGGCGTCCGCCGTCGCGCGGATGAACTCCGCGCCTGCCGTGAGTAGTTCCTCCTTGCCGAGCCGCGCCTTCAGCGCCGCGAATCCGCGCGCATCTGCGAAGAGCCTGGGGTGCGGACGCTTCGCGGCTTCTTCCACGGCACGTGCGATTTCGGGCCGTGCTTCCGCCGGGATTCCGTTTCCGTTTTTGGGCTTTGCAGTAACCGCCGTTGCGGCAAATGCCAAGCACATCGCAATTGCTGTTGTTTTCATGGGGGATTCCGATTTACACCTCTTCGTTCAACAGGCACTCGCCACCGTGGAAGACGAGGACGAGGCGGTGGAGCGCAACGGGCGGGACGCCCGTTGTCCCAGTTGCGGGCGAGACGCCCGCCACCCCGACATCGGGCGAGACGCCCGCCACCCCGACATCTGGCGAGACGCCCGCCACCCCGACATCGGGCGAGACGCCCGCCACCCCGACATCGGGCGAGACGCCCGCCACCCCGATATGCCACTCGGCGATAAGCGCTGGATCTGCGGAATACTTGTCGAGCTGTTGCGTGGCGTCCGCCTTGATCTTCTCAAGCTGCTCCGGCGTGGGAGCGGGGTCGCCGACCTTCACGTATTTCATCTCGATGAGCGCGGCATGGGCGATCTCGGGCCAGCGGGAAAGCTGCGGCGCAAGCGCGATGTCGTAGAAGCCTCCCCCCGACTCGCGTTCGTGCCGGACGAAGTACGGACCTCCGGCGGCGGTGAGGAGCGCGACGAGTGTGGATTGCACGACCTTCTCGCCCTCGACCGAATCGCGCACAGCGAAGTTTTCCTTCACGATTTCGGAGAGGATGCCGACGATTCCCCTCCATTCCCCCTTCTCCGCGAAGTCGCACAGCCCGTTGTTGATGTCGAACACCCGTTCGTCGATTTTGTGAACGTCTGAATAGGCCGCAGGAATCATCTTCGCGGCGAGTTCCTTCAGTGTCTCATTTGGGATGCCGAACGTCATCTTGCCGAACTTCTCGCCCGTAATCGTCGTGATGCCGAACCAGTAGAGGAGCGAGGTGAAGTTTTCCTTTTCGGATATCTCGCGAGCCTGGAACGACTTCACGAGCCGCTCGGTGAGCTGTCCTCCTGCAAGCAGGTTCTCAAGCACGTGGAAATTGCCGTTCAAACGCCGGTCTGCCGTAACGAGATGGCGGATCTTCGCGTAGTCGGTGCGCAGATTCTCGTCGATAAGTTCGCGCGGAAACTGCTTCGTGCGCCAAAGGTAACTGAAGAACGAAAGCACGATCGTGGTGTTTGCCACCGACGGAGCGGATGCGCTGCCGAAGCGGTAGTTGTCGTACCACCTGATCGCCGTCTCGTAGGCCTTCTCCGCGTCGAAGCCGCAATGTGCGGCGTAGTAGTCCGTTATGGCTTGGAGATCGTCGTGGCGGAATCCCGTCAAGTCCGCAAACTCAGGGTCAAGCGAGACGTTCGTTCCGATGTTGAATCCGCTCGTCACGTCGTCCATCGTCACGGGGGAGACGCCCGTGATGAAGAGGCGCGTCACGGGCGCCTCTGTTCCGGTCGTCATGTCCTTCAGGTTCGTGAAGAACTGTTTGAAGAATCCGTCTCCGTGGCAGAGCGCGTCGTATGCGCCCTGACCGCTTTCCGCAAGGATCGTGTTGGCGAAGTTGTCGTACTCGTCGATCATCACGTAGAGCTTCACTCCCTTGTTCATCAGCCCCTGCGTGATGACCGCCAGCTTCGCGATGCAGCCGGACGTCGTCAGGATCTTTTCTGCGATTCCGCCGGGAAGCCTCTCGCGGTAATTCTCGGCGAACGCGTCGATGCATATCGAGGCGTACTCGTTGAAGCTGTCCTCGACCTTGCGCGCGTCCTTGCTCACCGCCGAGAAGTTGAAATACAGCACGAGGTACTTGCCGCGCTCGTCCGTCGGATTCGCCCCGATGTCCGTACCCTTGAAGAACTCGTCGAACCTGTCCGCGAACTGGACGTCGTAGTAGGCGCGGAGAATCGAGAGGAGCAGGGACTTCCCGAACCTGCGCGGTCTGAGGAAGACCGCGTAGCGCGTTGTCTCCAGGTCGCGAATCTTCGCGGTGCGGTCAACGAACCAGGCGTTTGCTCGCCTGATTTCGGCATAGTCCGCTACGCCGTATAGTATGGGCCTTGTCTCTTCCATGCCGACAAGTATACCACAAATCGCCGCCGCCGTGTGGCGTTAGGCGAGGACGGCGTCGAGGATCACGTCTAGGGACGGCGCGTCAAGCTTCTCGACGGCGCCGAGGTCGACGGCCTTGGCGTATTCCGGGTCGATCGGCAGCGAGGCGACGGCGGCGATGCCGTGGCGGGACGCGAGCTCGCCAGCTCGGCTCGGACCGAAGATGCGGTGCTCCGCGCCGCAGTCGGGACAGCGGAACACGCTCATATTCTCAACGAGGCCGAGCACCGGAACGTCCATCATCCCGGCCATGCGTACGGCCTTTTCGACGATGAGCGAGACGAGGTCCTGCGGCGAGGTCACCACCACCGCACTCGTGACGGGCAGGCTCTGGAACACGGTGAGCGGCACGTCGCCCGTCCCCGGCGGCAGGTCCACGAACATCACGTCCACGTCGCCCCACACGACGTCGCTCCAAAACTGCTTTACGGCGCCCGCGATCACGGGGCCGCGCCACACGACGGGATCGGCGGGGTTCTCCACGAGGAAGTTGAGGCTCATGAGCGCGATGCCGCTTTCGCTCCGGCACGGCAGGATGCCCTCGCCGTCTGACGTCGCCCGGTCCTTCACACCGAAGGCGGTGGGGATAGACGGGCCCGTGATGTCCGCGTCCAGCACGGCCACCTTGAGTCCGCGTTTCTGCGCCTGTACGGCGAGCAGTTCCGTCACAAGGCTCTTCCCCACGCCGCCCTTGCCGCTCATCACCGCGATCACACGCGCCACGTGGGACCGTGCGTTCGTCGGCGCGGCGAATCCGGCCGGTTTCTCGCCGTTGCAGCTTCCATCTTTCTTCGATGCGCAGGATGCGCAGTCATGGTTACAATCAGACATCTCCGTCTCCTCTTCCAATTTACATTTCTGCCATTATAAAATCGCAATTGTTCACAATTGCCACAAATATCATTTCTTTTCCCTCCACCGGCGGTGGGCCCAGAGGTACTGTTCGGGATATTTGCGGATCGCCTCGCCAAGGCGGTCGTTAAGAAGCTGGGTGGCGGCGGCGCGGTCGGCGTCCTTCGGGAAGCGGATTGGCGGCCCACCCACTAGGCGGTAGCGGTAGGGGGCCACGCGGACGAAGGACCCCACCACAACGGGATAGCCCGTGCGGATCGCGAGACGCGCGGCGGACGAGAAGGTCTTGGCCGGACGCCCGAGGAACGTGAGGGGCAGGCCCTTCGACGTGTGCTGGTCCATGAGGATCGTCATCGCCGCTCGGTCATCCACCCACTTGCGCAGGATGTCGGGGGTGAAGCCGTGGTTCTTGTCGATGATCGTCACGGGGCCGCGGAAGTGGTGGTTCTTCATCCAGTTCGCGACGAGCTTGTTGTTCATCACGCGGGCGATGGCGATCATCGGACGCGCGAACGAGAGGAGGTTCGTGGCCGCCTCCCACACGCCGTGGTGCGCGCTCACGAGGATGATGGGGGTGTCCGTCTCCTCCAGGAGCAGACGCACTGCGTCGGGATGCCCCTCCGAGACGTCCAGGTGCTCGCGCCAGTTCTCGCGCGTGATTACATGCGGAACGCGCAGGGCCTCGCAGACGTGTCCCGCGAGATGCCCCCAGCTCGCACGCGCAATGCGCAGCGCCTCCTTGGGGTCGTCGGTGATGCCCGCCTTGAGGATGTTCTCCACCGCGATGCGCTTCCTGCGCGGGAAAAGCCAGAAAATGGCCCGCGCGAACGCGCTGCCGAAACCGTAGGCTTTTCTGTCCAGAAAATTCATGGCGGGAAGTATATCATTTCCGCCCCATCGGCGCAACCTGCTCAAATTATGATATACTTTTCCGCATGAAAATCTTGCAGATATTGCCTAGCCTCCAGATGGGCGGCGTGGAACGCGGAACGCTGGAGATCGCGCACGCGCTCAAAAAGGCCGGCATCCCCAATGCCGTGGCCTCCCAGGGCGGCCACATGGTCGAAGCGCTCAAGGCGATGGGCGTGCCGCACCATGCGCTTCCCCTCATGAGCAAGAACCCCTTCACCATGCGCCGCAACGCGGTGCGCCTCGCCGAACTCGTGCAGGACGAGGGATTCACCCTCATGCACGTGCGCTCGCGCGCGCCGGCGTGGAGCGTCAAGTGGGCCTCGAAGATGTGCGGCGTACCGTGGATCGCCACGTTCCACGGCGTATACGGCACGAAGCCCGCGTTCTTCAAGATTCCCTACAACCGCGTGATGCTCAAGGGCCTCCGCACGATCTGCGTATCAGAGTACGTGCGCAAACACGTACTCGAGACATACCACCCCGACACCGCGCGCCTCGTGTGCATCCCACGCGGGGCGGATACCGATTTCTTCCGTCCGGACGCCGTATCCCCCGAACACGCCCTAAAGAAGAAGACACAGCAGTACCGCTTCACGCCGGACATCCCCGTGATAACCCTCCCCGGACGCCTCACCTTCTGGAAAGGACAGGAGGTGTTCCTTGAAGCGCTCATGCAGATGCGGCACAAGCGCGTGGGCGTGCTGTTCCTCGGCTCCGACCAGGGGCGTACCGAGTACTCAGACCACCTCCGTGAACTCGCCGGACAGCTCGCCGACGATACAGAAGTCGTGTTCCGCGACCACACGCAGGAAATCCACACCGTCTACGCGCTCAGCGACATCGTGGTGAACGCCTCCTCCGCACAGCCCGAGGCGTTTGGGCGCACCATCCCCGAGGCACAGGCCATGGGACGCATCGTCGTCGCCACCGCACACGGCGGCGCATGCGAGACGATCGAAGACGGCAAGACCGGTTTCCTCGTGCCGCCCGGCGATTCCGACGCCCTCGCCGCGAAGCTCGACGAGATTCTCGACATGCCGAAGGAAAAGCTAGACGCCATCCGCGCCGCAGCCGTCGAATCCGTGCGCGCGAACTACTCCGTCGCGAAGATGTGCGCCTCCACCATCGCCCTCTACCGCGAACTGGATTCCCAGAAATCTAGTTCTTGAAACTGTGGATCGGGGCTGGGATGCGGCCCTTGCGCCCAACGAACCGCGAGCAGTCGAAGCCGTTCACCGGCATAATCGGCGCGTGGCCGAGGAGGCCGCCGAATTCTACGGACTCGCCCACGCCCTTGCCGACCACGGGAATGATGCGCACCGCCGTCGTCTTCTGGTTGACCATGCCGATCGCCGCCTCGTCCGCGATGATGCCGGCGATGGCAGCGGCGGACGTGTCGCCGGGAACGGCGATCATGTCGAGGCCCACGGAGCAGACGCACGTCATCGCCTCGAGCTTCTCGATCGTGAGCGCGCCCGCCTCCACGGCGTCGATCATGCCCTGG
>CACZAK010000007.1 GCA_902779075.1 uncultured bacterium
GGGGGTATTTGCGCCATGCGCGGACGCGCCACGGGGCGTCTGTGCGTGGTTATACGCGGCGTCGTTTCCGATGCCGTTCCTTGCCTCTTCAATGGCGTCATTTGCGATTTACCGTTCAACGTCGTTGGTCTCCCAACGAAGATGGGCGGTATGATAGCACATCACTCGATGATTTGTCCATCCCCCCGCGCGGCGTTTTCTGCGGGGCGCACGCACGCGGCGTTTTAGCGCGGTTCCGCGCCCTTATCGGCCCTCTGGATCAGGACCATTTCGTTCGGCGCGAGCGTAATGGTCACGGAATCACCATCGATCTTGAACTTGTTAAACGCCTCGCGCTTCTTCGCCTCCCGCATGAGCCAGCGGATGCTGTCGAGCGGATCCGTGTCGCACGCGCGAGCGACATCAACAGAACACCCGTCGCTGCAAAGACAACTCCATCGGGGAGGAGATTCTTCATTGAATTATCCCCTCTAGCTGTGGTTTGCAGAATGTCGGCTCGGGAAACGCCTGGTCGACGAGCGGCGGCTTGCCGAGGCGTTTCGCGTCGACCGGCTTGAAGTCAGGCGCCTTGGACCCTTCCGGCGGCGTGATCGTGCACGCGCCCGTCGCGTCGTCGACGCTCCAGAACTTCGCGGGAATGTACCAGTTGTCCTCGTAGCGGCTGGGATGCACCTCGTCCTTGAACTGTAAATCCGAGCCGAAGATATTGTTCACGAACACGTATCCGCCTTGTCCGCTCGCGTATTTGTCGAGCGAATCGGGTTCGGTGGAGTGGGGCTTCATGACCGGCGTGCGACGGTTGTCGTTCCAGTAGTTGCAGCCGCCCCGCATGCGATTGGCCACGAACGCCACTCCTTGGGAACACGATCTCAGCACCTTGTCGGAGAGCAGGTCGTTGCCCTCGACGAGAATCGGTCCGTGATCAACCTCGAAGAACAGATCGAAGGCGTTGGCCCACAGTGTGTTGCCCGTTATGCGCGAGCCCTGTCCCATCCAGTCGAGCCAGATGCCGGCGCACGCCGAGGGGCCTCCGCAGTGATGGATGCGGCAACGGGCGATTGTCACGTCGATGGCCGCGTGCAGCTTGATGCCGCCCATTTCCGCGCCGCCGAAGGGCTTTTTCCAGAAGCAGCGGGATATCTCGCAGTCTTCGATCGTGGAGAACGCGCAGCCGAACGCGCCGCAGATGCCAGCCTGCCCGCAGTCGTCGATCCGGCAGCGGCGCACGGCATGGTGGCCCGTTTCGCTCCAGTCGCGTTTGTGGAGACGCAGCGCCCAGAGCGAGAAAAGCTGCTTTCTGTCGAGCCAGAACGCATCGAAGTCGTTGGCGCACTTCCCCAGCGTGAGACCCGCGCAGCTCGACCCGGAGATCGTGCAGTCTTCGATCGTCCACCTGCGGCTCCAATGCGTGCCCACCACGCCCACCTGTTCGCCGCGCGGATGGGCCCAGTCGGGTCCGGCGTTCGTGAATGTGATGCCTTTCAGCGTGATGTAGTCGCGCCGCGGTTCAAGCGGATAAAAGCATGCCGGGCGGACGACCAATTCCGGCACGGAGACTTCGGGGGCGCGCTTGAACGCCGCCACGATCGTTCCCCACGCGCCCCTGCCGGGAACGAGGGCCGCGCTGCCGGGAGCCAGTTTCGGTACGCCTTTCGCGCCGGCGAAGACCTCTTCGCCCAGCAGCTTCAACGGCTTGCCGTCCTGCAAAAGCCTTGTGCGGAAATGCTTTTTCCCCCTTGGCTCGAACCACCTGCCGGCGATGAAATCCGTGAACGGATTGAGCCCGCCGAACGTATCGTACGCCACATGCGCCTCCCAGAGGCCGTCAGCTCGTTTCTTCCAGCCGCGCACGGGATCGGCTCCGGTCACGACGACCTTCTCGCCCTTCGCGGCCCGATAGACAATCGGCGCGCCCTCGCGTCCCGCGTTCGCGGGCTTCACCCATTCGCGGTAAACGCCGCCGCGTATGGTCACGACGTCACCGGCGGCCGCGACGTCCGCCGCGCGCTGGATCGTGCGCCACGGCTTCGCGGCGGAACCCTCCGCCGCGTCGTCGCCATTCGTTGCCACGAAATACTCCCGCGCCGTTGCAAAGAACGGCGCAAGCACACATGCCGCGACCGACGCGGCCGATATTATTTTGCCTGTTTTCATTGGTGTTCCATTCACAAGGCAGGTGCCAGCGCGACGTGCTTGCCGTGGAAACCAATGCCGTACTTGAGGACGGTAATGCCGGCAGACTCCATATCGGCGGCGTAGCCTTTTTCGTCGATCTGCCTTCGCGCCTTCTTCGCGGCTGCGGCAAGCAGCGCGTCACGACGCTTCTGCGAGACACGGCGTGGAATCTTCTGCGATTTGAACTCGAGGACGACGCCCGGAAGCGGAACGCCGGGAAGCGGCTTCATCAGGATGTCGGGGCGACCGTCGCCCTCCTCGCGGTTGGAGTGGATCTCGAAGTAGTCCCGCCCGATGGCGAGAAGTCCGAGGATGAGACCATGGAAGAAATCCTCCTTCGCCGTGTCGAAGTAGCTTGCGGACGAGACGAGGAAACGCTCGACCGACTTGCGGAACGCCTCGCCGTCACCGGATGTGAGAGAGTCAAGCAAGTCGTAGAGGTCGTCGCCAGCCACAGGCGTACGCTTGATTGGTGCGAGGATGTCGTCGCGGAACACGCGCTTCAACTCGCGGTTCGGGAAAGCGAGCACCGCTTTGCTGTTCTCGTCAGGTCCCGAGAGGACCTTGAGGTAACCAGTGTGTACGAGCAGCGACCAGATGATCTCCGGATCGTTCTGGATTGTGCCGTAACGTCCGAGTTCCCTGGCGCACGGCACTTTCCGCTCCCCCTTCTCGAACATGTCCGCGAGCTCCTCGCGCCGCCTCGGGGTCATGCGCGAAATCGCGTCCGCCACGAGGTCGTTGCTGCTCGTGTCGAGCCAATACGGTTGCGGCGTGAAGCCGTCGTCGACATAGTTCAGGAGCGACCACGGATTGTAGATTTCGCATCCGCCGAAGCAGTATCCGTCGTACCACGCCTTCGCCTCGTCCATCTTCTCGGGATGACCGTAGGTCGCGAGGAGGTCGCGCACCTCGTCCTCGGTGAAGCCGAAGCAGTCGGAGAAATCTGAGTCAAAGACAGAGTACACCTTCGGATTGTTGAGCCCAGAGAGGACACCCTCCTTCGCAACGCGGAGAATACCGGTCATCACGCCGAGGCGGCAGTGTTTGCCGTCCTTGAGGGCGGAGGAGAGGAAATTCCTGAAGAACTGGAGCGCCTCCTCGCCGAAGCCGCGCGTCGCGGCCCAGTTGATGGGCGAGTCGTACTCGTCTATCAGGATGACCGGCTTCTCGCCGTAGTGCGCGTGGAGCGCAGCGGCGAGGATGCCGATCGCCCGCTGGAAGTTGCGTGGGGTTTTCTGCTCAAGACACAGCTGGCGATGGAACGCCCGCGCGGTCTCGATGCATTCCTTGTCGAAAAACACCGCCTGATGGCGATCATACTCGTCTCGGACGGCATCCACGATCATGTCACGCGTCTCCGCCCAGTCGGTGCCCTTCGCGTCCTTGAGCGTGATGTGCAGGACGGGATACTTCCCCTGCTCGGCACGGTGCTCGACATTTTTCCAAACCTTCGTGCCCTTGAAGAGGTCTGCGTTCGACTTCTCGGTTTTTTCAAAGAACGTATGCAGCATCTCCAGCGCAAACGTCTTGCCGAACCGGCGCGGCCGCGTGAAGAGCGCAATCGTGGCGTCGCGGTCGAGCAACCCTGATATGAGCTGCGTCTTGTCGGCATGCCAGTCGTGTTGGACCACATGCGACCAGTCGCTGTTGCCGATTGGAAGCGGGACACGCTTCTCCCTGGCGGAATGTCTCGTCCTGTTGTTCATTGGCGCATATTGTACCAAACAACCGTTCGCCGCGCAACCGCCCGAATGGCCGCGCTGGGGAAGCCTCGCTTTTGTTCTACTTCAGCGGGGCGCAGTTGACGTGTGCGCCGATGAGGCGGCGGCGGTACTCGGCGGCGCGGGCGGAGAACTCCGCGAAGTCGCGCTTGGCCGGATCGGGATACGTCCAGAGGACCTCCGCGAGCGCGAAACCGCGCGGCCAGAGTTTCCATTCGAGGTCAAAGCGGTTCAATGTGTGCGACGTCCAGTTGCAGCACTGTCCGCCGACGACATGCGGACGCGCCGATTCCTCGACGCCGGCGAGTGGATCAAACTGATAGACGCGCGCAAACGGAAGCATCCCGCCGTATTTCTGCAGTTCGGGATAACCGGGTATCTCCAACGACCAGAGCTGGTCGTCGGTCAAGTGCCAGTGGAACACGTTGAGCTTGAACCACGACATCTGCTCGAGGATGCGCAAGATCGTGTCCTTGCCCATGAAATGCCGTGAATCGTCCACCATGACCCCGCGCCACCGGAACTGGGGCCAGTCCCTGATTTCAACGCACGGAAAGACCTTGCACTTCGCCTTCGCGTCCCCGCGCCCCGTATGGAAGAGCGTCATGTTCGCGTAGTACGCGCCCGCGTCGTCGGAATAGCGGATCGTCATGCCGTCCGGCCGGATGGAAAGCTCGTACCCTTCCGGCGGGATGCCTTCTACCTTCTCCATCTTCGGAGGTTTCTTCGCCCAGTACTCGCCGCCCGTCACGCGCATCTCTCGCGGCGCAGGAATAATCGTGGCCGTCTTGGGCACATCCGCCGTCGCCGCAATCGCGACGACGGCAAACAAACAAGCAATCATTCTCTTCATGACAATTTCTCCCCTCCAAACGGCCGCGTGGAAAGGTGCTCGTAACGACAAAAATGGGGTTCAGCGATACTCAATATTCGCTTTTTCGCGCAATTCCGCCACGAACGCCTCTGTTGCACGTCCGCGCGCCTCGTGGCGCAGACGGTCGCGTATCATGTCGGCAACGTCCACAAGCGTCTGCTGCCCGCCGGGCTTTTCGTCCGTCTTGAGTATGATATGGTACCCGAACTGCGTCTCGATCACGTCGGAAATCTCGCCGCAAGCCATCGCAAAGGCGGCCTGGTCGAAGGCCGGCACCATCATGCCGCGGCCGAACCAGCCTAGCGAGCCACCGTTCTGCGCGCTCGGGCAGTCGCTGTGCTCGCGAGCGGCCACAGTGAACGCCTGGCCTGTCTCGCCCGGGTCGCCGTGTCCTGCGGCAACCACGCGCGCGCGGATCGACTTGATTTTCTCGAGCGCCTGCGCCTTGTCCGCCGCGTCGAGCCCCTCCGTCTTCACGAGGATATGCTGTGCGAGAACCTGGGGGGAAGCGACGAACGCGCTTCGGTTGGCCTCGTAGTAGGCCGCCACTTCAGCTTCCGTCGGCTCCGGAACGCCGCTGCACGCCTGCCGTACGAGTGCATCCACCCGACACCCCTTCGCAAGCTCCTTCCGAAAGCTGTCCTCGCTCATCTTCTGCTGCGCGAGGGCCTTCATGTAGTTCTCGCGCCCGCCCAGCTGCCGGATCACGTTTTCCACCTGTGCGTCAATAGCCTTTTCGTCCACGGGCATGTCGAGCTGTTCCGCGCGAGCGAGCAGCAACTTCGCACCGATGGCCTGCTCCTGCGCGCGCTCCATGAGCTTCTCAAGGTTTTTCTTGATGTCGTCGTGGCTCATGCCATGCGACTCGTAGAACTTCACGAGACGGTCGAATTCGAACTGCACCGCCTCGCGGGGAATTGGTTCGCCGTTTACATACGCCTGTTTCATCTGTATTCCTCTTTCCTGTTAAAGAACTATTCCTCGACGTCGCCGTATAGCCGGCGTTGGAGGGTTTCGGGGTTGCGCGTGAGCAGGAACGCGTCGCGTTCGGTGACGGCACCTGCGAAAAGCAGCTCGGCGAGAGACTCCTCGAGCGAGCGCATGCCCTCGTTGCTGCCCGTCTCGATCGCGGAGGAAATCTGCGCCGTGCGTCCGGTGGCGATCAGGTTAGAAACGCCGCTCGTGTTGACCATCACCTCCACCGCCGCGTGGCGGCGGACGCCGTCCGCGGAAACAAGCAGATGCTGTGCCACGATGCCCCGCAGCACCATTGCGAGTTGGCGACGCACGGAGTTCTGCTCGTCGGCGGGGAACACCGAGACGATGCGCTCTACGGCGCCGGCACAGTCGCCCGCGTGGAGTGTGGTGAACACGAGATGTCCCGTCTCTGCGGCGCGGAGCGCGGTGCGCACAGTCTCCGTATCGCGTATTTCGCCCACCAGGATAACGTCGGGGTCCTGACGCATCGCCTCCACGAGCGCGTCGTTGAAACTGCGCGCGTCGCGTCCGATCTGGCGCTGGTTGACGAGCGAGAGCTTGGACGTATGCACGAACTCTATGGGATCCTCGATCGTGACGATGAAGCCCTCACGGGTGGTGTTGACGCCGTCGATGAGCGTAGCGAGGGTGGTGGACTTGCCGCTGCCGGTCGGTCCAGTCACGATTACGAGGCCGTCGCGCTCCTGGCAGAATTCGGCGATCCTAGGCGGGAGACCTAGCTCGGGCAGCGAGCGGAACGTGGAATCGAGACGGCGGAGCGCCACGGACGTCCGGCCCTGCTGGCGGAAGAGGTTGAAACGGTAGCGTTGACCGTCCGGCGCCGTCATGGCACCGTCGATGGCCCCGTTGTCCACAAGCGTCTTACGCACGCGCTCGGTGCCGTCCGGACACCCCAGCGGCAGTGTGTAGAGTCCCAGCTCCATCGCAATCTCGTCCACCGTGCGCGCGTCGAACGTCTCAAGCTCGGGACGCGGCGCGAGCTGACCCTGCACGCGAAAGCGTGGCGGCTCGTCCACCGACAGGTGGATGTCGCTCGCTTTTAGCTCCATGCAGTACTCGAACAGGCTCTCCAAGACGGGTATCACCGCGCGCCTCCTTTTCTGCGGATGACGAGGCCACCCTCCCTCAGGCGAGCCTGGAGCGTACTCAAGCCGGTCGGCCTGGACGATGACTGCTGCAACCCCTTGATGACCTCTCTCCGACTCACTACGCCACCGAACGGAAGTACCTGTACAAGCGTCTCGATACCGCCAACGTCGCGGAAGAACACCTCATACGACATCGCAGACTTCCCGGAGCAGTTCTGACGCACGAATGCAATCAAGTCCCTGAAATCGTCACGCGCCGGATCGAACGTCTCGCTGCCAACGGGAACGGGCAGTTTCAGCTCCCATTTCCGCGAACCTGCCGGACTGTAGTAGCAGCGCGACCCCTTCGTAAGAAGGAACTGTCCCTTAGCCACCTGCTGGTTGAATGTTTCGATCGGCATGTCCGTCACCTTGCCGTCGTCGTCCAGACGGGAAACGTGGATGTCCTTACCCGGCATCGCCTGCACCTCGTAGACGGCCAACCCCGTGCGTCCGCCGGGAGCGACGCACGAAAACCAAGTCTCGGAAAGAACCTTCGCAGGAAGATCCGTGGCGGGCGCAGACGAGATCAAGTCAAGCGTCGTGCCGTGGAACCGGTCCAACGCAGCCTGACGGCGCTTGATGTTGGCGTCCATACGCCTCTTCTCTTCAGCCCGCAGCTCCGCAGCCTTCTTCCGTTCCTCCTCCAGGCGCAGGCGTTCCGCCGCCGCGGCCCGCATTGACTCCCGCTCCTTCTCCCGTCGCGCCGCATCCTCCGCCCGGGCCTTGTCGCGCGCGGCCTGTTCCTCCCGCGCCTGCTCGGCGCGCAGTCGCTCCTCTTCCATGTTCTGCCTGTGCCGCATGTGCATGTACCAGCAGACGCCGCCGATGAGCACGACCACGCCGACAATGCGCATGACGTCTGTCACCAGCGCGGCGCGGGCGGCCTGCTGCCGATTCCGCACCACGGCGGCCGAGCGCGCGGCGATGACCGCCGCAGGGTCTGAGCCCGCGTCGACAGACTGTGCTTGCTGCGTCTGCGGGGGCTGACGAAGCCGACGGTTCTGGGAGGGATCGTAGTTCATTTTGCCATCAGTGTCTTGATGCGGGCACGGATTGCCTTGACCATATTCGCGGGATCGTCAAGGTCCTTGACGGAGTCCTCCAGCGGGCAAAGGCCGTCGTGCGCGCGGTTGAGAATCTGCGGAACCACCTGCTCTGCGGTGGCGGGGATGCCCTTTTCGCCAAGGAAAGCCTTCGCCGTCTCGCTCATGAGGAGCCCATGCACGCGCGCGGCGCCTCCGTAAATGGCGATTGCCGCCGCCGCGCGGCCCACCACCTTGTCCACCACCCATGCGCCCTTCATCACGTCGGGACGGTTGTCGTGCAGGCCCAGAAGCGGCTTGACGCCCGGGCCGTTTGGCTCTACGGCCACGATCACGCCGTCCTTCACGAGCACGGCCCCAGCGCGGCCCGCGCGGATGAGGTTGGAAGCCTCCGCAAGCACGTCCGCGTCGGACATCGGCCGCACCTCGCGGTGCTGCACGAGCCCCTCCACGGTCATGGCCGGCATGGGGCGCGCGGGGCAGAGGTGCTCGCAGGCGCCGCAGCCGATGCAGAGCGTCTTGTCAACAACAGGAATTTTCGGGGAATTGGGGGTCTTTTCGTCCATCGGCACGCGCACAATGGCCCGCACCGGACAATGCGCCTCGCACGCCGAGCAGTTCACGCCCTCCTGCGCGGCGATGCAGCGGTCCTGGTGCCAGGTGGCCTGCCCCACGTGGATCGTCCGCTTCTCGGTTGGCGTAATGCGGCGGATTGCGCCGGCCGGACACACCTCGCCGCACTTCACGCACTCCGGCCGGCAGTAGCCGTGCTCAAATCCCATTTCCGGCTGGAAAGCGCGACGCGGATCCTTCGAGGGACGCAGCACGTTGTTCGGGCACACTTGCACGCAGAGCTGGCAACCCACGCAGCGCGTGGAGAAGTTGCGGTGGCCAGTGGCACCGGGCGGCACGATGCACGTCTCTCGCTCAGCGACTCCGGGCGGCGTGACGTCGGCGATGCCGCCGTCCGTCAGCTTGTCGTCCGCAACTTCATTGAGCGCGGCGCCGAATACCGCGCCCGAGCCAGCTACGGCGAGAAATCCACGACGGGTTACCGTTTCCATTTGATGGCTCCCTTCGGACAGACGGCGGAGCAGTCGAAGCAGCTCACGCACTTGGTGTGGTCGATCGCCTTCGCGTCGATGTGGATGCAGTGCGAGCGGCAGATCCGCTCGCAGGCGCGGCAGCTGACGCATGAATCCGCGACGATGTTCGGGCGGAACCATGCGAACTTCGCCAACGCGCCGAGGATGGTCCCCACGGGGCACACCGTGTTGCACCACGAGCGCCCGCGCCATGCGGCAAGGGCGGCGATGAACGCCACCAAGCCCGCCGCAACCAGTATGAATCCGGACGCGGGCACGACGACCTCCACGACGCGCGTGAAGCTCCCCTCCGCGCCGTCAGCCCAAGCCGCCAGCGAGTCCGCATGGCGGCTCGCCTTGACGAGGGGCGCGAGGCAGAACGAGACGAAGCGCCCGTAGATGGCGTAGGGGTCTAGCCACGCGAAATGCAATCCGAGGAACCCGCCGCCGGCGAACGCGAAAAGGAATCCGAGGCGCGTCCAGCCCTGTATGGCGGAGCGCACTGGTCCACCGGGCTTCGCCTTGAATTTGCGGTCTCGCCAGCGTCCGAACGTGACGAGGCGCACGAGGTCCTGTAGGACGCCGAGCGGACACAGCACGGAGCAGTAGACGCGCCCGACGAGCAGCGTGATTACGAGCAGGATCGCGAGCGCAAGGGCCGAACCGGCGAGGACGGCCGGCATGAACTGGACGCCGCGCAGCCACGGGAACCACCCGGCGACGGTGCCGGTGAAGTCGAGGAACGTGGCGGTGAGCGCGAGAAGCGCGAGCATGCCCAGCGTGAGGCGCAGGGCTGACAGAAAACGGAAGACGTTTTTACGCACGGCCGTTCCTCCTGAGTTTTTCCACGAATCGGTCCACCTTGCGGATCATCGCGGGGATGTCGATGCCCTGCGGACAGTGCGGCGAGCACCTTCCGCACCCCGTGCAGCGTTCTGCACGGCGGAGCTTGGGAAACGCGCGCTCGTAGTCGATCAGGAACCGACGGCGATTCTCGGCGTAGGCGGGGTCGGAAGGATCGTCGGGCAGGCGGTCCTGGACGAGCGCATCACCCCAAAAGCCGAACAGACCGGGGATGTCGATTCCGTAGGGACAGGGCATGCAGTAGTCACACGCCGTACAGGGAATGGTGTCGTCTGTAAGGAACACGCGCGCGGCGTGCTCAAGAGTGTCGAACTCGTTGCGCGACAGGGGGCGGAGCGGGGAGTATGTCTTGACGTTCTCCTGGATGTGCTCTAGGTACGTCATGCCGCTCAGGACGGTGAGGACGCGCGGGAACGACCCCGCGAAGCGGAACGCCCACTGGGCGGGCGTTGCCGCGGGGTCGAGCGGCACAAGCCGATGCATCACGCGCTCGTTCACCCGCGCGAGGCGTCCGCCTAGCAGCGGCTCCATGATCACGGCGGGGATCGCGCGCTCGTCGAGGAGCTTGTAGAGCGTCTCGGCGTTGACGTTGCGCGGGTTGACCTCCTTCGCGTGGTGCCAGTCCACCCAGTTGAGCTGAATCTGCACGAAATCCCAGTGGACCTTCTCGTGCATCGCGAGGGCGTGGCGGAACACCGCCTCGTCGCCGTGGAACGAGAACCCCAGGTTGCGGATGCGCCCGGCCTCGCGTTCCTTGAGCAGGAAGTCGAGCATGCCGTTGTCGATGAAGCGGCCGTTAAACACCTTCATCGAGTCCTTGCCTCCGCCGCCGATCGAATGGAGCAGGTAGAAGTCGATGTGGTCGGTGTGCAGGAGGCGCAGGGACGTCTCGTACATTTCCCTGGACGCCTCATGCGACCACGTCTTGGGGTTGAAATTGGAGAGCTTCGTTGCGACGAACCACTTTTCGCGGGGGTGCTTCGCGAGCGCGTCGCCGAGCACCTTCTCGCTCTCGCCCCGGCAGTAGGCCGGCGACGTGTCGAAGTAGTTAACGCCGTGTTCGATGCAGTAGTCGATCTGGCGCTGCACCAGGGGCAGGTCGATGAGGGCGTTGGAGCCGCCGCGGAAGGTGTTGGCGTGGCTGCCGTCCACCGTGGGGTAGCGCATCGCGCCGTAGCCGAGCAGGCTCACCTGCTCGCCGTGCCCGCCCGTGCGCGTAGTCATTTTCGGGACGGGCCCGGCCGCGGGGGGCGGAGGGTTCGCGAGCGCGGCGAAAAAGGAACGTCTGTTCATCTGTGATTCTCCAGTTGGCGGGGCATGTATCCGTCGGCGCAGGCGAGCGACACCAAGAAGAGTCCGAGCATTGCGCCCGAGCGCAGGGGGGCGTCGGCAACGGCGTGGAACGTCACTGCGAAACTGCCCGCCAGAATCCAGAAAGCACCGGGCGGGAAGCAGTATACGGCGCGTGGGCTGGACGGGGCGTTCTCTGACGCGAGGAAGCGCGCCGACCGGTAGAGGCGGCCCCAGTCGCGGAAGAGCGGCACGATGAGGCATAAGTATATGCCCACTAGGCAGAACAGGCCCACGATGCCGTGCTCCACCAGGAACTGCAGATAGTCGTTGTGGACGTTCGCCGCGCCAGCGGACAATGGCGTCTTCAGTTCTTCAGGGTACATCAGGTTGAGGCTCAGGTGCCGGTAACCCCATCCGCCACAGCCGAACAAGGGGTACTTCTTTACAAGCTCCATTGCCACGCGCGAATGGTACTCTGTCTTGCCCGTAACGCGGTCAAGCATGCCCAAGGTGGTTATGGTGCCCAGCTCGCCCATCACGCTGCGGGACGAACCGGACGTGACGGCAAGTCCCTTGCGGTCAGGCGAGAACACCACGCCGATTACGAGCAGGACCACTGCGCCGAGGAAGTTGATCGCGGCGCGTTTCAACTGACGAGCCCGGTCCACGCGCGCCAGCAACATGCGTAGGATGTAGTAGACGAACGCCAGAAAGGCGAGGAATAGCGACATCGAAATCGCCGCGCGGCAGTACGTGAACAACACCGCGAGGAAGTTGAGCACCGTGGGCACCAGCGCGTAGTGCGCTCGAATGAAGCGCAGCAGCATCCGCTGGCGGGTGACCTCCAGCTTTTCGGGACGCGGTTCCGCATCCACCTCCTGCGCGTGCGTCATCCACACGCCCAGCGATAGCGCGAAGGACAGCATGAAGAAGCTTCCCGCCATGTTCGGATAGCCGAATGTCGCGAAGAAGTCCGGGTCGGGCCTGGCGTATGACGTGCCGGTGGCGGCACGGACCGCGTTCACCAGGGCGTCGAACTCCGCCTGGTCCCACATCATGACGAACTTCGCGCCCGTCGCCCGCTCCACGAACCCGAACACCGCAAGCGCGGCGGAGTTCCACACTAGCATCTCCACGAGCATCCGTTTCCCATGGCGCAGGAGCGCGTGCTTGGCGGCCAGCATCGCCGTGAGGGCGGGCAGGAACCACATCAGCACCTCGAAGTGATGCTGGATGTTGACGCAAAACGGGGCGAACGGAATTGGCGGGTCGGGCGCTTTCTCCGCCAATGAATCCGGCAACGACATGATCGTGGCATAGTCGCACGTGGGGCACAGCCCCTTGTTCAGGAACGGGATGCCTAGCACGATCAACAGGAACACCAGCACGAGGAAGAACGCGGGGTCGTGTCCAATGCGCCGCCAGCAACGTTGCCGTGCCTGCACGGCGTCTTCGCCCCAGTGCCGCTGCGGGAAGCATATCAACGTCTCGAAGACGAGCGTAAGAAGCCAGGGGATCGTGGGCACCAGCATGTCGCCATGCGTGCCGCCGCGTATCCAGGCCAGTGCGGCCAGCGTCGGAAAGATTAGCAGAACCGGTATTGAGCGAAAGAATGCGTCCATTGCTTCGGATTCCTCTCGGGGCGTTTCAGTAGCGGTAGTAGTCGGGCTTGTAGGGCCCCTTCACGTCCACGCCGATGTAGGCGGCCTGGCGCTTAGTGAGCTTCGTGAGCTTCGCGCCGCATGCGGCAAGGTGCAGACGCGCGACCTCCTCGTCCAGCTCCTTGGGGAGACGCTCCACGTGCGGCTTCGCCGTAGCGCGCTCGCGCCACAGCTTTATCTGGGCGAGGCACTGGTTCGTGAAGCTGTTGGACATCACGAACGCGGGATGGCCCGTCGCGCAGCCAAGGTTCACGAGCCTCCCCTCCGCGAGCAGGTAGATCGAGTGGCCGTCTGGATACGTGAACATGTCAACCTGCGGCTTGATCGTGGTGCGCTTCACGCCCGGCCAGGACATCAGCCTCGCCACCTGGATCTCGTCGTCGAAATGGCCGATGTTGCACACGATCGTCTGGTCGCGCATCTTCGCCATGTGCTCGGCGGTGATCACGTCGAGGTTGCCCGTACACGTCACGAACAGGTTCGCCCAGCCGAGGGCGTCCTCCACAGTCCCCACCTGGAACCCGGCCATGCACGCCTGCAAGGCGCAGATTGGATCGGCCTCTGAGACGCGCACGCGGCAGTGGTTCTCGCGCAGGCTCTCCGCGCAGCCCTTCCCCACGTCGCCGTAGCCGCACACGAACGCGTTCTTTCCCGCGAGCATCACGTCCATCGCGCGCTTGATTCCGTCCACAAGCGACTCGCGGCAGCCGTAGATGTTGTCGAACTTGCTCTTCGTGACGCTGTCGTTCACGTTCACCGCCGGGAAAAGGAGCTTGCCGTCCTTCTCAAGCTGGTAGAGACGGTGTACGCCGGTCGTCGTCTCCTCCGAGACGCCCTTCACGCGCTCCGCCGCCTCGCTGAACCAATGCGGCTTCTTCTTCAACGTCGCGGCGATCATGGCGAAAAGCGCCTTCTGCTCGGTGCTCTCGGGCTTCGCGATCACGGACGGATCGCCCTCCGCCGCCGTGCCGAGATGCAGGAGCAGCGTAGCGTCGCCGCCGTCGTCCACGATGAGGTCGGGGCCCTTGCCGTCCGGCCACGTCATCGCCTCCTTCGTGCACCACCAGTACTCCTCTAGCGTCTCGCCCTTCCATGCGAACACCGGCACGCCCGCCTTCGCGATCGCGGCGGCCGCCGCGTCGTTCGTGGAGAAGATGTTGCAGCTCGCCCAGCGCACGTCCGCGCCAAGCTCCCGCAGCGTCTCGATGAGAATCGGCGACCTAGGTCGGCCAACTTGATGTCTTTTACTTTATAGTGCATAGGTCTCGGTATTATATCACAAATTCCCGCGCCGTGAATACCCGATGGAGAGATTTGTCGGAATATGGGTCGTCTGCGGACGCAAGTTCTTCCGCCGTATACCCGCTGCGCAGGCCCGTGAGCGTCACCACACGCCGCGCATCGTCCGCCGTGAAATCAACGCGGAACATCCGCAGCGAGAGCGTGCCCGCGCCCTTCCCCGTGCGCGCAACGCGCTTGCGCGACGCGTCGAACGGGGCGCGGGAGAGCTGCAGGCACGCCGTGCGCGCGAGGTCGGGGCCGCCCGCCTCCCGCACGAACGCCGCCGCCGCGTCGAACGCCGGCGATGTCTCCACGCGCCACGGCTCCTCCGCTCCGCGCTCGAGCCATCCCGCCCGCGCATCTGGGAAGGCGTCCGCCGCCGGCACGTACGGTTTCACGTCGAGAATCGGCGTGCCGTCGAGGAGGTCCGCCTCCTCCACGTCGAGTATGCGTCCGCGCACGCCCACGAGCCGCACGCAGGAAAGTCCGATCGGATTGGGACGGTACGGCGCGCGCGAGGCAAAGGTACCTACGCGGTCGAGCCCCGGCACGGGCACCGGCGGGCGCGTGGTCGGGCGCCACGCGCCCGCGTTGCGGTCGAACACGAAGACGAGCCAGATGCGCTCGAACCCCTCCAGACCCCGCAGCGCCGTCTCGAAGTTCCGCCCCTGTGCAAGCTCCACACGCCCCGCGCCGCCCGCGAACACGCCCTGCCGCGGCACTTCGTACTTGTACGCCGCGCCGCCCCTGAACACGCCAATGGGGTCGAAAGTCATGCTTCCCTCCGGGTAAAACAAAAGCCACCGCACACGCGGTGGTTTTGAATGGTGGCGAGAGGGGGACTCGAACCCTCAACCAGCAGATTATGATTCTGTCGCTCTACCATTGAGCTATCTCGCCGAACGGGTGAAAAGTATATCAAACCCCTTTCGCGCCGTCAATCCCCAATTTAACCCGAATGTATGGCATTCATCCTTGCACATTACACTATTCGGGCCTTGCCAGTAAACGGGCCAAGCCGCTTACCTTGTACGGACGTTCCTTCGGATTATCTGACAGCATCCAAGGAAGGACCTTGTCCCAACGGTACTTGCGATCGCGAAGCACGTCCGCAGCATACGTCCCCGGTTCATGCCAAAGCCCCGTCAGCAACCTGAAAAACACCACTCCAAGCGAATAGACGTCCGAATTGCGCGTAGCGGGCTCGCCGCGCGCGACCTCAGGGGCCATGTAGCCGGCGCTTCCCTTCACGGCTTCAGCCATGGCCGAACCACTTTTGGCGAAGGTCACAACTGTGCGAGGAATCTGCAGTTCCTCCGAAAGCTCCTCGTTGATTACCTTCGAGAGGCCGAAGTCCGACAGCATCACATGCTTGTCCGGGCGCAGCAGCACATTGCCGGCCTTGATGTCCCGGTGGATGATTTTCATCGAATGGACGTAGTCTAGCGCGGCGGCAAGGTCCTCAAACCACATCTTGACGAAGTTTTCGCTAAGACCGTCTACATCGACGTCGTCCAGCGTGTGCGGAAGCCCGTCCTTGTACACGACCTCGTCCATCACGAAGTACGGCAGCTTGGTCGCGTCGTCAATCCCGGAGTCGTACACCTTGACGATGTTCGGCGCGTCGAGCGTAGCAAGTATCCTAGCCTCGGCGATGAACTTCTTCTTGAGAAGCGAAAGGTCGCCCTGGTGCGGCGAGAACGCCTTGAGCGCCAGCTTGTTGCCGCTGCGCACGTCCTCCACCTCATAGACGGTCCCCGCTGAACCGCTCCCAAGGCTCCGGAGGACCTTGTACGCCCCGCCGATCACCTGACCGGACGAAAGCTCGTTATCCACAAGCATCTTGCACATTGTCAAACGACTCATAACGACTTGCTCCTTTTCATTATTTCGCGAAATACCACTCGCCGAAACGACGCCCCCCGCGCCGCTTCAACCCAGCCTTCAGCTTTAAGGCCGCCATGATGCGCTGAGTCTGCCGCTGGGTGACTTTCAGCAACTTGGCCAGCTCAGCCGAGGACGCTTTCGGGTTGCGCAGAATTGCCTTTACCGCAGTTTCCTCGATTGCCGACAGCACCGTTTCCTTTACGACATCCTTTACGACATCCTTTACGACATCGGCACGGTGCATATCTGCAATTGCGTTTGCGGCCATGCTGCCGTATTCCTGTCCGACTCGCAAGAAACGGTTCTTCAATTCTATGTCATAACCGAAGATCAACACCTTGAAGAATTCCTCAAGCGGAAGAATCGTCTTTTCTATGTCCAACTTTCGGTTTTCGTAATTCGCCCTTACCAATGCATTTCGGAAATAGAACGACTTGTCCTTGAAAAGGTCATTAGAGACTTCATATCCCTTTGAACGCAGGTACTTGATCGCGAATACCGCAGCCGTTCTGGTGTTGCCCTCACGAAATGGATGTATTTGCCAAATGCCGGAGATGAACGCGGCAAAATGCGCGACAAAGGCATCTTCACTGAGACCTCTGTAATTGAAGCACTTCTCCTTTTCAAAATCATATTCAAGAGACCTCTGCACCATGAACGACATCTCGTACTGAACGCTATCACCGTTCAACACCCATTCCCTCTTCGTAATATCCACTTCTCGAATCTTGCCCGCATGTTTGAATACACCTTCGAAAATCTTGCCGTGAAGGCCAAGGTAGAACTCTGGTGAAAGACGAAATGCCGGAGTGTGTATGATTTGGTTGATCCGTGCCGATACCTTGTCCGCCTCCTCGGTGTCTCCGGGAATGTCACGCCCATCCTTGACTTCATAATATGCATCAACAAGCCTTCGTGCGTCATCTGCGGTAATCTCTCCCTCGATGTTTCTTTTCGCAGTCTTGAGCAAATACTCCGACGGCTTGAGGCCGTCCACATCCTGCAGGCCAATTGCCGTTGCCCAACCAATGGCACGTTCACGGCAACCCGGCTCAGTCGCCACGTAATACTTGTCAAACTCTCCGTTCATCATTCTTCCTGCACCATTCCCGCATCAGTTCTTCTTCCCGTACACGAGGATTTTGTTGACGGCGAAACAAAGGTTCCTGAAGTCTTCCTCGCGGCCGACACGGATGTATTTTGCCTTGACGTTCTTTCCGCGCAGGTCGAACTTGTACCGACAGCGTATTGCATTGTCCCTGGCGACCTCGTGCCAGCTCTTTCCGTCCTTTGATGCCCATATCCGCAGATGTTCTGCCAATCGATGGTCTCTAAATACATCTACCTGTATTCCCGTTATTGTCATTTCTGATTCAAGAGACAGCTGAACCCAAGGCGATTTCTCTTTTCCCGTATGGCATCCTCTGAGATCTTTATTCTCCCTCTTTTCTCGCACAATTACCGGCTCGTCAGAGACGACCAACGCCCACCGCTCCCGTGTATTGAAGCCTCGCTTATCATCGGGACACGATGAAATGTCCGTACGCTCCTTTATGCAGTCTGGAAGTTTTATGCAGTCTGAAAGCAATTCTCCGCCAAATGCCGAATGAGGATAAGGTTTCGCCTCCTCGTTTCGCACCTTTTCCTCCACGCCCAGATCAGGAGCTATCACGATGTGGGCGAGCAAGCCGCCTCTGCCATATTCGCGGAAATCGCGACGCTCAAATTCCCTTGTCAAACAACAGGTATTCATCAATCCATCCCAGTGAACCGGGTCGATCTCTTCGTCTTCGTATATGATATACTTTTTAGGGTCATAATGCCAAGGTCGATAAACACGTTCAAACGACTCATCCGACGAGGAATATCCAAATGCCCCGTATTCGTCAAACACGAGAACGCCGCCTGGACAATTCATGTCGAATAGGCCAAAGACGTTTGGAGACAGTCTGCCCCCCACAAAGAACCAATTTTGAAATGAATCATCGTGGTAGATTATCAGAAGCGTTCCATAGTGAGCTGTCCCGACATCGCTAAAATTAATGTCTTTCACCCGCTTCCTCAGTTTCCCGAACTCATCCTTATTCTTATCGGTAAAGTAATCGAATTTCTTGCGTTCACAGTTCCTGATGTTCTTGTTTGCGGCAAAGGCCCATTCCCATTCCGCCTCGGTTGGAAACCTGAACACATAGCCATTCGGCAGCAGCGAGGAGTAATTGTCGTTCAGATGCTTGCAGAAAGCATTCCATTGATGTTTCCTGAACGCAGGGCAGATGGGGTGCTTCTTGATGTGATACTTCTTGAAATCTTCCTCGAAACATTTCTCGGCTTTGCGGCAGTCACCCTCGCAGTCATACTTGGCGAAATCGCGCCACTGTTTTGCTGTCACGCAATACCGCGTGATCCAGTACGGCTTTGTCAGCGTCACTTTGTGGGTAGACTTCTCCTGTCCATCAGGATTCGACATGTGGAAGCTGCCCTTCGGAATGGCGCAGAACTCCATTTCCGCGCCGCATGCCATCTTCATCTTGACGATCTTCGGCCTCGAAAGCTTACTCGGGATCTGGTCTGGATTGAAACGGCTCTGCACAGGGACTTTCACGGACACCGCTTCGGACTTTACCGGACGATGTTCCCAGGCGCGTTCCTTGACCAGATCAGGGCCTACGACGATATGATATAAGCCGGTCTCACCCTCTCCCACAAGCCAATCTTGATGTAGCCATATAAGACCTAGATTGCGAATTCCGCCCTTCTCCTCGGTCCAGAACAAGGGATCAGTCTCCTCGTCGGAATAATCCAACTTGACGCCGGGCAAAACCCGGTCAAGACAAATCTCCCTTTCCAGATTATAGATGCCGTTTGTGTTTGGCTTCGCTAGGCCGCCGATGAAAAGCGAATGTGACTTTTTGTCCTCTACATACGCTCTGTTGTTTCCGACAGGTGTGCGCTCAAAGAGTTTGCTCAGCTCCGAATTGAAGCGCAGCTTCTTCATGTTCTCATCGGTGAAATCGCCCAGACATTCATTGATCAAATTGCCACTCATTTTGCCATACATCTTTACGGTTCCTTCAAAGTCGGCCGCATATCGCCACTCCGCCTCCGTTGGAAGCCTGAATACATAGTCCTTCGGGAGCTGCGTCCTGTAGCGCCGGCTCAAGTATCTACAGAACATCTCAATCCTTGCACGCGGCATTTTCTTGGAAAGAGGATATAATCCCTTGAGCATTTTCTCGATCTCCTCACATTCGGCAACCTCCTGTTCGTCGAAATCCCGCCATTGTGTCGTCGTCACGCGGTACTTGCTCACCCAAAATGGACGAGTGATCGTGACCTTGCGGTATGTCTTGGCGCTCGACCTGCTGTTCGGCACGAAGAACACGCCGGCCTTCATCGGCATGAGTTCCATCTTCGCGCCGTTGGACAACACAAAGGTAACCGGCTGCGGGTCTTTGTTCTTCAGCCACGCATACGTTCTATTCGGTATCGGGCCGTAGTCCTTCGTGTCCTCAGCGTCGTCTTGAACGACGTTGAACTCTCCCTTATGTTTCTCCTTGGGCGGATCCAGATTCGCTGGTTTATTCTGCCTTGCCTGCTCTTCGGCAAGGCGTTTGGACTCGGCCTCGGCTGCTTCCTTTGCTTTCTCTTCCTCAAGGCGCCTCATTTCGGCTTCTTTGGCCTTTTCTGCTTCCCTCGCCTTCTCTTCGGCAATGCGCTTCGCCTCTGCTTCCTTCTTCGCCTGTTCTGCGGCACGTTCTCTCTCGGCCTTGTCGGCAGCGGCCTTCGCCTCCATCTGCCGCCGCAACTCCTCGACCTGTTTCTGTTGCTGTTGCTTGTCAGCCTCATACCGCTGCCAGAACTTCCAGCCTCCTACGCAAAAAAGCCCCAGAAAGACCAAAATCACAATCGATCTTGCAGCGATGGCGACCACATCCACCTTTGCCCTTGATACGGCTTTCCTGGCGGGTTGGACGGGAACTGGAGCTGGCGCCGCTACCTCCGTTGGCTTGAGCATCTCCAGCAACGGCGTGTATTTCTCCGGGCGGCGGTCGGCGGGGGCAAGCAAACGTGAGATCACGTTCAGCCAACGGTATTTCTTGCGGGTGAGGAGCGTGATCGCGCCGGGGTTGTCGCCGTAGTAGAATCCGGTAAGCCAGCGGAGGAGCATCACGCCTAGGGAGTATGCGTCGGCCTTGGGCGTCGCCTCCTCGCCTTCCTCCACTTCCGGCGCGATGTAGTGATGAGTGCCAAGGACGATCTTGCCGCGTCCGGTCTTCGCCACCATCGTGTTCTCAGCCTTGACCTCGCTCTTGATCTTCGAGCCGAACACGCGGGAAATGCCGAAGTCCGTCAGGACGACGTTGAGGTCCTTGTCAACGAGAAGGTTGCTCGGCTTTATGTCGCGGTGGACGATGCCCTCGCCGTGGATGTAGTCGAGGGCGGAGGCGAGCTGCGTGAACCAGTCATACACCATGTCCTCGTCAATGCCCTTGAGGTCGATGTCCTCCACGGTGTACGTCCCGCCGTCCGCGTAGGTGACGAGGTCCATCACGAAGTACGGCATCTGCGTACTCTCCTCGAAGCCGAGGTCGAACACGTGCGTAAGGTTTGGATGCTTCAGACGCGCCAGCAGCTTGCCTTCTTCGAGGAACTTCCTCTTCAGCACGTCACTTACATCGCTCTCCGAGTCGAAGGTGTAGGTTTTCAGGGCGTAGTGGGTGCCTAGCTCGATGTGCTCCACCTCATAAACCGTCCCCATGCCGCCCTGTCCGAGCATCCGGACAACGCGGTAGTTGCCTATTACGCTTCCTGTTTCAAGTTCCCTCATCTCGCTCAATCTTCATTTAGACGAATAGAATGCCGTATACATAGCCCGCAGACGCCTGCTCTGCCAGACCATGCACCTGTCGCTGTCGCTTCTTTTTCCATGTCGCTAATTATACCAAAAATCCGCACACTTGCGCGTGGAAATTGAAAAAAACAGCACATACGCGCCCAGCGTGCGAACAACGCAAGTGAACGTATCAGTTTCGGACGCGGTCGGCGAATTCAGGTTTCGACTTCTCCACGCCATAGCCGTGGCCGACTTTCACGCGGATGTCGCCAGGGACGATCTCGCGCGCAAGCTCGTAACGCGAGCAGTCGACGCGGCGCACGCCGAACGTGGAGGTTTCACGCAGGATCGCGGCGGCAAGGGTATCCGCCTGTTCAAACGGCGCAAGGACGATGAGGAGGTGTCCCGGACGCCCCTTCTTCATCGTGAGCGGCGCGAGCGACACGTCGAGCGCACCGGCCGCACGCAATTTGTCGCACGCAAAGGCGAGGTCCTCGCCCGTCATGTCGTCGATATTCGCACGCAGTTCGGCAATGCGACCGTTCGGTCCACCTGCCTCCACGACAGGTGGGGCGAGCCGTCCCGGCGAGCCGCCAATAAACGCGCGCACGCCGTTCAGACGTCCCGGCACCTCGCGGTGTCCGAGACCAAGACCCGTGCGCTCCACCGCAAGCGGGGGCATCGGACCGAAGGCATCTGCGAAATGTACGAGCAACGCCGCGCCCGTGGGCGTGAGCAGCTCGCAGTCCGCCGCGCCCGAGGTGTACGGCACGCCTGTGAGAATGTTCGACGTGGCGGGCGCGGGGACAGGCAACGTGCCATGCGCGCACTTGACGAACCCGCCGCCCACTTCGGGACGGCTCGCCACCACGCACACGGGTCCCAGTTCCTCCAGCAGCAACGCCACCGAGGCGATGTCGCTAATGGCGTCGGCCATGCCCACTTCATGGAAATGGATTTCCGAAACGGGACGCCCGTGCGCCTTCGCCTCGGCGTCCGCAATCAGATCGTACACCGCCTGCACATGCGCTTTCACGGCGTCCGACGCGTTGAGCGCCGCGATCTGCGCGGCAATGTCGGCCCGCGAGGCGTGATGATGGTGGTGCGCGTGATCGTGGTCGTGACCCGCCTCGTGATCGTGATGATGGTGGTGGTCGTGCTCTTCCTCGGTGTGTCCGTGGATGTGTACGTCCACGCGCGTACCGACAAGACCGCACACGGTCGCGGGATCCGCATGTACATGTACGCCGGGAATGCCGAGCGCGTTGATGCGCGCGAGCGCGGCCGCACGGTCTGGAACCAACTCAAGGAGCGCGGCGGTGAGCATGTCACCGGCCGCGCCCATCGTGCATTCGAGGTAGAGCGTCTTCATTCCGTCAGGCAGCGGCGGCGGACGTGTTGCGGCGTTCAATGGACAACCGCTCAAAGAACAGCATCACGCCAAAGAAGGCAAGACCGAAGGCAAGGATGATCAAACCGAGGTACGTATCTTCGAGGCTCAGGTCAAACAGGCCCTCGCCCTCCATCGCGGAATGCACGCAGTCGACGGACCACATGAGCGCCGCGCCCCAAAACATGAGCATCGTGGCAAACACGGCGGGCGTGCGAAGGACTTTGAAATAGAGGACCGTGAAGACGATCGCGGCCGCAATGGTCATGAGCTCACACATTGGGCACCACCTTCCGATGCTCGGCGATCTCGCTCACCACGACCATGCCGATCCACACGACGAGGAGCAGGACGGCCATCGATACGCCCACCGTCATAATCTCGTGGATCATCTCCTTAGTGTCGTTTGGATCCTTCATCGCGGTGAGGAACGGCGGGAAGAACGTGATCTCTCCGTGGTAGATGTGCTCGATCGCGAGGAGGAACGAACCTCCAAGCGCCATCTTCACAAGCCAATGGAGCTTGCGGAGGAACGGATTGCGCGTTTTGCCTTCCGTAGTCTTCTGTACGACGGCCGCGACGGCTGCGCCGGCGAGAGGTGCTGTAAAACAGGCCATTGTTATTTCCTTTCTTGTTGCAAAATTGATGTAAAGAGTTTATCAGAATGACGCGCCGATGTCCAGTCCGCATTTAGGGCCATTTGAAATCGGGAAGTATCTCCGCGAGCGGTCCCGTAACGAAAGCGCGTGCGCGCGCGCGAGGATGCGGGAGCGTTAAATCCGGTTCGTCAAGCACTAGGTCGCCGAAGGCGATGAGGTCGAGGTCGATCGTTCGCGGCGCGTTGCGTACCCCGGTGCGAACGCGCCCCTGCTCGTCCTCGATTCCATGCATGAGCCGCGAGAACTCATGCACCTCGAGCGACGTCTCGAACGCGGCGACCTGGTTAAGGAAACGCATGTGCGCGAATTCCGGCGGCACGTCCACGCCGTCGTTGTCCAGCAGCGAACTCGCCTTCACGAGATGCGTCCCCGGCAACTTGGCGAGGGCGTCGAGCGCCCGCGCCAGACGTTCCGCACGCGGCTCTATGTTGCTGCCAAGCGCCACCACGGCAAGGACCGCCTGGGGCGAAGTTTCCGTTTTTTCCATGCCGAAAGTATATCACACATGCGCCGCCCCCTCAAGCGCGTCACTAAAGCGTGTCATGCCGCCTGAATTTATGCTATACTGATTGCACAGGAGAAATTATGCACTCGTTCAGCAAAAAGTGTCTCGCGCTTGGCGCGGTAATGGTGGCGGGCGTCGCGCTGGCGGCGCCGTCGAAGGGACGGTACGTCCATGTGCGCCTCGCGCGCATCCCGGCCGTGCTGTCGATCGCGGAGCTGGAGGTGTATTCCGGCGGACGCAACGTGGCGAAGGGTAAGCGCGCCACGCAGAGCAGCCTCGGCTCGGGCGGTGTCCCGGAGCGCGCGGTGGATGGCAACACGAACCACGACTGGGGCGGGCGGTCCATCACGCACACCAACGAGGGAGAGAAGAAAAAGCCGCAGTGGTGGGAGGTCGATCTCGGCACGAGCGTCTCGGTGGACAAGATCGTGCTCTACAACCGCAAGGATTTCAGCCACCGCTCCGACGGCGTGCAGGTGTTCCTGCTGGACGAGAACCGCCGCGTCGTGCGCGGCCAGTCGTTCATCGACGCGGGTCCGCTTGTGCTGACCATGGACTTCGTGAAGGACAAGTGCTCGGAACTCGCCGGGAAGACGATGGCAGAGGTGAACGCCTCGAAGCCGCCGCCTCCGCCTCCGCCGCCTCCGCCCATTGACGACGAGACGATGCTTGCACGTGAAGCGCTCAAGTGGTTCAACGCCGAGGCGATGGAGCGCGCCATCCGCGCCTACGCCGAAAAATATCCGCAGGCCTACGGCGATTCCGCCGCGCTCCTCGCACGTGTCGCGGAAGTGAAGTCCGTCGTGGAATCCGCCAAGACCACGGCGGTCGCGGGGCGACCGCCCTACCAGGCGGCGGCCGCGGCGATTCTAAAACTTCAGGGCGACGTGTATCTGCGCCATCCCGCCGTCGATTTCTCGAACTACCTCTTCGTGAAGCGCAGCCGGAGGTCGCATTCCGGCCTGCCGCACAACTGGCAGGGGAACTCGTCCGTGCCGCTGCGGGGATATGCCAACTCCATCATCTCCATGCCCATCCGCCGCAAAGCGGGCGAGAAGGGGCTGACCATCGTCGATTCCAAATCCTTCCTCGGCGACGTGGATCTCGACTTCGACGCGGACAAGATCGCCTACTCCGGCGGACTTGACAGCGAGAAGCGCTGGTGCGTGCTCGAGACGAGCCTCGACGCGCCCCTGAAGCAGAAGCTCCTTTCGCCGGCCGGACTCGACGACATCGACTGCTACGATCCCTGCTACCTTCCCGATGGGCGCATGCTCTTCGTCTCCACGAGCGGCTTCCACGGCGTTCCCTGCGTGACCGGACACGACTACGTGGGCAACACGCACCTACTCGAAAAGGACGGCACGGTGAAGCGCCTCGTGTTCGACCAGGACAACAGCTGGTGCCCCGTGGTGATGAACAACGGACGCGTCCTCTACCTTCGCTGGGAATACACCGACAGCGCGCACTACTTCTCGCGCGTGATGATGACGATGAACATCGACGGTTCCGACCAGAAGGCGTTCTACGGCTCGAACTCCTACTGGCCGAACTCGCTCTTCTACGCCCGGCCGCTGCCGGGATCCGTCACGAAGTTCTGCGGCATCGTCTCCGGACACCACGGCTGTGCGCGCGAGGGCGAGCTCGTGCTCTTCGACGTGATGAAGGGCCGCAACGAGACGGACGGCGTGATGCAGCGCATCCCCGGCTGGGGCAAGCCCGTCGCGAACAAGGCGCGCGACAAGCTCGTGAATGGATCGCATCCGCGCTTCCTGCATCCGTATCCGCTTTCGGACGAGCTGTTCCTCGTGTCCGTCCACCAAGGCAACGGCGATTCGTTCGTCGTGGCGTTCGCGGACATCTACGACAACATCGTTCCCATTTACGCCGCTGACGGCTGGAACTGCCTGGAGCCGCTCCCGATCAAGAAGCGCGAGCGTCCGAGGATGTCCATCGACCGGCGCAACGACAAGGTGGACACCTGCACCGTCTACCTCCAGAACGTGAACTTCGGCAACGGTCTGAAGGGCGTTCCGAAGGACGCCGCGAAGAAGCTCCGCCTCTTCTCCTACAGCTATTCGCCGCGCAACGTGGGCGGACACTACCACATCGGCTTCGAGGGCCCGTGGGACGCGCGCAACATCCTCGGCGAAGTGGAGCTCGAGAAGGACGGCAGCGCGATCTTCACCGTTCCCGCCAACACGCCGTTCGCGATCCAGCCGCTGGACAAGGACGGTTGCAAGCTTCAGGAAATGCGTTCGTGGTTCGTGGGCGTGCCCGGTGAGGTGATTTCCTGCACGGGCTGCCACGAAAACCAGAACGAGGCGCCGCCCGCTTACGGTTCCGCCGCCTCCCGCAAAAAGCCGCAGACGCCTACGCCGTGGTACGGTCCGCGCCGCAACTACGCGTTCCAGCGCGAGGTTCAGCCGGTCCTCGACCGGAAGTGCATCGGCTGCCACAATGCGTCGAGCAAGGCGAAGACGAAATCGGGCGCGCCGCTCCCGGACTTCGACGGCAGCAAGATGGAGGGCAACTACTCGAAGGCGTACGTGAACCTCATGCCGTACGTCCGCCGCAACGGGCCGGAGGGCGACTACCATTTGCTCACGCCGCTCGAGTTCCACGTCTCCACGTCGGAGCTCTACCAGCGTCTTGTGAAGGGACACCACAACGTGCAGCTCACCGATGAGGAAATGGACCGGCTCATCACGTGGATGGACCTCAACGTGCCGTACTGGGGCACCTGGACCGAACAGACGCACGAACACGCGCGCGCGCTGCGCAACCTTGCCCGCCGGAAGGAAATGGCGCTCAAGTGGGCTGGCGACAAATACGATCCCGAGAAGATCGTGAACCCCTACGTCCCCGGCACCGAGAAGTTCATCGCGCCACGGCCTGGTAGGGCGCGATCACCGAGCGCGCCGATTGATGGCTGGCCGTTCGACGCGGCGCGCGCGAAGGCGATGCAGGGCGGACGCACGCCGCGCACGTTCGACATCGGCGGCGGCGAGAAGCTGGAGCTCGCGTACATCCCGGCGGGTTCGTTCGCGATGGGCTCCGACGAGCTGACGCCGGCGGAGCGTCCCGTGGGCAAGGTGACTATCGGCAAGGGCTTCTGGATGGCCACGAAGGAAGTCACGCAGGCACAGTTCCGCATCATGGACCCGAAGTTCGACAACGGCGTCTACGACATGCACTACAAGGACCAGGTAAAGCGCGGCTACTACATGGGCAACGAGGACCCCGACTTCGCGCAGCCCGGCAACGAGAAGTTCCCGGCGATCCGCGTGAGCTGGGAGATGGCGCAGCGGTACTGCGACTGGCTCTCGCAGAAGCTCGGCAAGAAGGTGCGCCTCCCCACCGAGGCGGAATGGGAATGGGCGTGCCGCGCCGGCACGGACACCGAGTTCAACTACGGCACGAAGGACACCGACTTCTCCACGCACGAGAACATGGCCGACTACATGTTCATCGAGCTGGCCGTGCGGGGCGTCAACCCGCAGCCGTTCGCGCGCGGCAACGACCCGAAGCCGAAGAACCTGCCGCCCGCGCTCTGGGACTACGAGCTGCGCGACCGCCGCTTCAACGACCACGTGCTGCACCTCGCCAAAGTCGGCAGCTACAAGCCGAACGCCTGGGGACTCTACGACATGCACGGCAACGTGGCGGAGTGGACATCCAGCTCGTGGCATTCCTATCCCTACGACGGGAATGCGTCGGGCGACCTAAAGGTCGTACGCGGCGGATCGTGGTATCGCCGTCCAATAGTAAGCGCCAGCGCGTGGCGCTGGCGCTATCCCGCGTGGATGCGTCCGTTCGACGTCGGCTTCCGCGTTGTCATCGAAGACTGACGCCACGCGCGTGCGCGGATCAGAGGAACTTCTCGTTCAGCGTAAAGCCGAAGTCCTTCGCGATCTGGCGAAGCTGGCGCACCTGAATGGCGCTCTTCTTCATCGCGCCGGTGGACTGGGCGCGGATGCGGATTTCCGCCGCCTTTTCCACCGTATCCATGAGGCCAAAGCAGCGGTCGAAGTCCTTGCCCGACACGAACAGCCCGTGGTGTACCCACACGACGATGTTATAGTCGCGCATGAGCTTGGAGGTCGCCGTGGCGATAGGCCCCTTCCCGGGCACCATCCACGGCACCACGCCTACGCCTTCGGGGAAGATCACGGGACATTCCGTCATGATTTCCCACAGCGCGCGCGTGAACGCCTTGTCCGTAGGCGGCAGCACGAACGTGAGCGCGATGAGGTTCACGGGGTGCGCGTGGTAGATCACGCGGTGTTCGCCGCCGGTCGTCTCGAGCTTCACCTCGTGGTTCTTGAGGTGGCTCGGAAACTCGCTCGTGGGGCGTCCTCCATTTGTAAGCCCCCACCAGGTGCGGTACTTCGTGCCGGTCTTGTCGATCTCGACGATGCCGAAGGCGTTCTCAGGGTTACGCATGACGTTGCGCATGTAGCCCGTGGTGCGCGTGACCATGAAGAACTCGCCGGCGAGCTTTGGAACGCTTTCACAGATGTCCGTCCAGTCGCCGGAGGCCTTCTTCAGGACCTTCTTGACGTTCGCGGCCTCGTCCTTCGTGAGTCGGTAGCTGAGGTTGCCGCCGTTCATTTCGTGCCAGCCTTTGTCCACGCCATCCTGGGCGAGCTGCATGAAGCCCTTCGTGCAGGGCATGTCGAGAATCTTCATCTTTAATTTTTCCTTTCGTTCAAGACGGGAAGATTATACCATACCCCCCACCCCTTCCGCAATCCCCGCTTTTCTGCGCCTCCACCAGCTGGCCAAGACGGAGCCGGAGAAGTTCATCCAGATAGAGAATATTGTCGCAGGAAGAGCGGCCACGGCGCTGTTCAGCACTTTCACCGAAAGTGCCCCGGCCATTCCGCTGTTCTGCATCCCCACCTCGATCGCCACCGTGCGGGCCTCTGCCTCGCCGAGGTGCGTGAAGCGTCCCACGAGGCGCGTCAGCCAATAGCCGCTCAGATAACCCACTATGTTGTGGATGACCGCAGCCGCAACGATCGCCACGCCGGCGGTGGCAAAGGTGTCACGACTCGGCGCGGTCAGCACAAGGATCGTGAAGCAGATGCCTGTCATGGAAAGGATGGAGAGGATGCGGTCGAAAACGACCTTGTGCGCGTCGAACTGGCGTTTGAGGAGCGCATGGACGATTCCGCCCGCCACTATGGGCACAATGACGATTTTCAGGATGTCCACCATCATTGCCATCGCGTCGACATCCACGAACCGGCCGGCCAGCACCTTCATCGCAAACGGCGTGACGAACGGCGAGAGAAGCGTGGAGCAGCACGTCATCGTCACGGAAAGCGCCACGTCGGCCTTCGCGAGAAAGGCAACCACGTTCGACGCCGTACCGCCAGCCACGGATCCGACGAGTACGCATCCTGCCGCCAGCTCGCCAGAGAAACCGAAGCTCTTCGCGAGCAGGAAGCCCATAAACGGCATCACGAGGAATTGCAGGAACACGCCAACCGCCACCGCCCACGGACGCTTTCCCACGCGCAGGAAGTCGGCGGCTGAAAGCGTGGTGCCCATGCCGAACATGATGATCTGTATTGCGGGCACGACGAGCGACATCAGCTTCACGCCGCGCCACTCGATGAACGCCGACGGAAACGCATACGCCACCGCAGCACACGCAAGTACGGACAAGCCAAACACCTGCCGACGCAGAGAGCCGATCAACTGCACCAGCCAGCCATAAAACTTCTGTTTGAATGTAGCCATAGCGATTTCAATCTGGGCGAAACTGAAAACAAAAAAATATTACCACTCCCTCATGTCCTTGTCAAGGCGCGACCGACTGGAACAACAGCCATCCCGCCCATTGCGGGAGGGCGAGCGTCCACGCGAGCCGCCCTCCTCCGGCACATCCGCCCACGGCCCCTCCAACCTCTCCGCACCCTTCAACACGGCCTGTATCTCCTCCCCCGTCCAGCTGTTCACCTTCGGCTCCCACTCCACCTTCGGCTTGTCATCCACCATCTCAATAGACACGATGCGAAAGTCGTTCGTGACATCCGTCTGATCAAGTCCCAGCGCGTAACACTCCGCCGCCGTGAAACCCCTCACCGAACGTCCCGCGATGTCCTCCAACAACTCCTGCCCGACATCGTAACGCGAACGAAGATCAAGTTTTTCGCCTTTCTCAAAAATGGCACGAATGGACACTTATGTTCACTTCGTGCCATTTCCATATTGACGCCAGATTACACGAAATGATATACTGCGTCCCACGAGATAAAGGAAAAAATCATGTTTCTAGGCAGAGAACAAGAATTGCGGTCTCTCAGAGAACTGCTCGAAAAGCCGACCTCGTCGCTGGTCGCGTGCCGTGGAAGGCGTCGTATCGGGAAGTCGACGCTTTTCAAGGAGTTTGCCCGCAGGGAGAAACTGCGCTTCATCATGATTGAGGGACTGGGGCCACGAAAGGGTCAGACAGACGCCGACCAGCTGCGAAATTTCGGCGAACGCCTCATGGCGCAGACGAGGGGCCGTTCACAACGTCTTCCAACTACATGGATGGAGGCGTTCCAGAAACTCGGCGAACGGCTCCCAAAACAGGAACGAACGCTTGTTCTCCTCGACGAGATATCCTGGATGGGCCGACACAACCCCGACTTCCCCGGATTCCTCAAGAACGGCTGGGATGACTATCTGAAAACACACGACAACCTGATTCTTGCCGTCTGCGGTTCCGTGTCAGCGTGGATAAGAGAGAACCTTCTCGACAGCGCGACGTTCGGTGGCCGTTTTTCAAGGGACATCGTCCTAAGGGAACTGCCGCTCAACCTCTGCGCCCGATTCTGGGGAGAGCGCCGTAGCGATTTGCAGATCCGCGATTTGCTTGACGTATTGTCGGTCACGGGTGGCGTTCCTCGGTATCTGGAGGAGATCAATCCCACCCTTTCGGCTTCGGAGAACGTCAGAAGAATGTGCTTCACGCCAGACGGCCCGCTTTTCAAGGACTTCTCGGCCCTGTTCAGCGAGGTCTTCGGCGACAACGCGAAGGTCAAGGGGGACATCCTGCGCACATTGACCGGAAAATCGCTGACCTTGTGCGAGATTTCCGATGCGTTAGGGGTTGAACGCGGGGGATCTCTCAGCGAAAACCTCGACGAATTGTCCGAGGCTGGCTTCATTGCGAAGGACTCCGTTCTCAATCCCAAGACGTGGAAAAGGTCTCGGACCGTCCGATACCGCCTTTGCGACAACTACGCGCGGTTCTACCTCAAGTACATCGAGCCCAACATCAACGAGATAAAAGACGGCAAGTTCGAGTTCGAACAGATTCCAGAGCTCAAGAACTGGCAGACGATCATGGGGTTGGCGTTCGAGAACCTTGTCTTGAACCATGTCCTCGACTTCAAAAATTCGCTTCACCTTGGCGGTGCGCAGATACGCGCAGCGGCTCCCTTCCTCAAGACAGGGAAGGACGGCGTACAGATCGACCTCCTCATCCAGACCAACGAGGCGATGTACATCGTGGAAGTCAAGCGACGCAAGCTGATAGACGCGGGAATCATCGATGACGTCAAGAAGAAACTACGCGCCATCCGCAAACCGCGCGGCGTGTCAATCCGCAAGGGCGTAATATACGAAGGCGAACTCTCCCCCGCCGTCAAGCGAAGCGGCTACTTTGATGCGCTTGTGAACATTGAAAGTTTCCTCCGCGACTGACGGCCAATTGAGCGCGATCGGCCGCGCTTGTCGCGGCCGTATGGAGAGCCGCCATCTTGGCGGAACACTGACTGGGAGAGCCGCCATCTTGGCGGCGCACTAACTGGGAGAGCCGCCATCTTGGCGGCGCATTGGGACAACGGGCATCTTGCCCGTTGCTACGGCACCTCCACCACCACCTTGAAGAACCGCATGGTGGGGCGAGCCGTCCCCGGCGAGCCGCCCTCCTCCGACCCCACCTCCCACGGCCCCTCCAGCCTCTCCGCGCCCTTCAGCACGGCCTGTATCTCTGCGCCCGTCCAGCGGTTCGTCTTCAGCTCCCACTCCACCTTCGGCTTGCCATCCACAAATTCAATGGACACGATGCGGAAGTCATTCGTGGCAAGCGTCGGATCAAGCCCCAGCGCATAGCACTCCGCCACCGTGCGCCCGTTCGCCGCCACGGCACAACCGTCCTCAGGCAGTTTTACAGTCTGTTAGCGAAGAGCGTTCTAAATCTGACATTCGCATCGCTTAGGCCTGCACCGCAGCCGCTGTACTATCGTTTTTCCCTTACACAGTCGTCCGTACTACCTCGCACGGAACATAATATCGACCCCAGTGACGCTTGCCTTCCATGAAGTCGGTTGCGTATTGCCCTCATATGTCCATGTGGGGAAACCTTCAGGATTGGGATCTGCACTGATATTGATACTGACATGCCGGACGTTGAGGTCTTTGCCATTTTTATTATTATATGTTATAAAGCAATATGCGACACCAATTCCCTTGCATCTGGCCAAGCCACCAGACAAATTGCAACCGATTCCGCTCTTATCAACATTATCATCAACATCCACCGACACATTCCCCGCGTAACCTTCTGGGAAGTCGCAATCAATGCGGAATAGCGCACATCCGTATGGGACATCCAGGGCGTTCTGAGGTGCCACAAACTTCACATTTGAGAAGTCTATCCGTTGCTGATTCCAATCACCATAGTCGCCCAACAGTGCAATGCCCGTTATCCGCGCCTTAAAGTCCGCAGTGGATATCGAGCCATCAGTGGAAATGATTGGGGCGTCGCCCGGCAGGACCTCTGCCTTTTCAGATTCAACCCTCGCATCAAGAACATCAACATCGATCCCTGACTTGTCGGTATTTATGGTGATAGACCAGCATCCTACCTTCTTCAGCGTTGCTGTTCCATACCCAACACCGTCAATCACGATGCCAAACACGTTGACTTTGTTCTTCTTTAGCCTTCCGCCATTCATCGTGTAGAGGAAAAGCGAGCCCTTGAATATTCCGGTTTTCGCGGTGTAGGTAAGTTTCAGTCCAGACGGATTGGCCCCATAAGACAGATTGCCAGAACGATCAAGCTTGACCACCTTTGCCTTTGTGATGTTCCATTTCGCTCCAGCAGGCGTAATCGCCACATCAACCGGCAACAATTCCGAAATAACTTTCGCACCGCCTATCTCGGTGGGCGTGTCCGCAAGGTGGAAGTATGAGGTGCCGGACAAATTGCCACTCTTCGACACCGCAACCGCACCGCTCCACTTGACCTCGAATCCATTGCCTTTCCATGTCGTCATCCCGCTCACAGAGTCGAAGTTCCCGGCGCGGTCAAACCAAAGCAGGAACGCCAGACTGTTACCCGTCTTGGAATAGACAACCGGCAGACAGCACCACTCGGAGCCAACGATAAGCTGGCTCGACACCGACACCTTCGTGCCGTCTGGCATCGTCCCCGTCACCTTCGCCTTACCCTTCATGGAGAATACGACCGAGAGTCCAGCGACGCCGTTGGCCATTGCCGCGTTTGCGCCGGTCGCCGATTCCGGCTCCAAGACCATCGCATACGACTTCCCCTTGAAAGTGTTAAGCACCGCAACCGTTGCCGCGTCTTTCGATTTCGATGCATCAATCGCACCATCTACGCTGTAGCCGTTCAAGGCTCCGGTAACACCGCTTGCCGTGAATGTCAATCCGGCAAGCGATCCCTGTCCCGTGCCATCGGCGGCAGAAATCGTACCCTTGATTGTCTGCTTCTTGCCGCCAGCAGTTTGAATCGTCACGGTCGCCGTCGCAACGCCGCCCCGTTCCTTCTGCGTCTTGACTGTCATCATCCCGACAACTTCGCCAACATCCGACGACAAAAGGTAAGAGGTGAAGGCAAGCGCTTGAGCGAAACTCGCACTTGCAGACGAACCGCCAAGCGTCCGAACATCCTGTTCCCACACGGCGTAGAACATCGCATTTGCTGTGACCTTAATGCTCTGGCCGTCCGAATAGACCACAGTCCCGTTCGGACTTGTCGCCCAGCCCGCGAACTTGTAGTGTTTTCGCGTAAACGCATTTAGGCTCAATCCTTGCGCAACTCCATGCGTGAATGCCTGCGCCTCCATCGTCCCGCTGCCGCCATTCGCGTCAAACGCTACCGTATAGGCATGGAGAATCCACTTCGCATAAAGCGTCGTGTCCTCCGACACCGTGAGGTTGTACTTGTCGTCATAGACAACCTCTCCTCCCGCGCTCGTGGCCCACCCGGCAAATGTGTAGCCCGTACGCGTGAACGCATTGGCATTCAGCGTCTGCGCCTCTCCATGCGTGAATGTCTGCGCCGCCATCGTCCCACTGCCGCCGTTAGCATTGAACGCTACAGTATAGGTGTTGAGAATCCACTTCGCATACAACGTCGTGTCTTCCGACACCGTAAGGCTGGACTTGTCTGCATAGGTAACCTCGCCTCCCGCGCTCGTGGCCCACCCTGCAAACGTATAGCCCGTACGCGAGAACGCATTGGCGCTCAGTGCCTGCGCCTCTCCATGCGTGAATGTCTGCGCCGCCATCGTCCCCGTCCCCCCGTTGGCGTCGAATGTCACAGTCCAGTACTTTGGTGTACCACCCCATTGCTGGATCTTGTACGCTTTTGTCGCATATTCATCACCAATGGTGAATGTCCGTCCACTGCCCCAGAGAATAAGATTCTTCACATAATACGGACCATTCAAAGACGATGCCTTGATTCCTTCCGCATCAAAGGACATTTCAATGGACGATCCTCCACTTCCCGATGTAAACCTGACATTCCCCGCCGCCGTTCCAAGAAGGACACCTTCCGCATCCATCAAGGATGCACTCCATTCGTATGAACCAGAAGCAAGATCATCCGCATAAAGCGGAATCGTCACATCCAACTGATCATAAATTCCATCGCCGTCAAAATCCGTCGCCGTATCGGAACCGCCCGACTTCATCGCCACAAGACTATGCTCGAACTGATTGTAGTTGTAGTCGGTTGTCGTGAAGAGGTTTGAGCGAGTGTCCACCACGGCCTCGTAACGTTCCCCAATTTCAAGGAGTTTCGCCGACGAGACGACATAGCCGCCACATTCGCCGTTTTCATAGATGGCACGGCCATCGAACGCGACAGGGAAAGTCTGTGTCCCCGCCGCACAGACAATGTTACTCGTCCATCCCTCCGTAATTTCATGTCCCTCCTTGTCCGACAATGTGGCCAGTACACGATACGTTCCAGCCTTTGCCGCATTCACTGCGAAGTCAACAGTCAAGTTGTCGTATAGACCGTTGGAATCTTCATCATGTGCAAACGATGTCGTACCTTCTGTGAATGTGGAATCAGAGGCATAGGCAACCCCCAACGCCGATGCCGTCCTTGAAAACCTTGCAGGGCTAACAGCCGCCAATGTTGTTGAAAACGAGTATTCCCCAGACATCGCGACTGGAATTTTACCCGAAAACAGCCCAGAACCCGAGTCGGCTAATGTATATGTTGAAAACGTTCCATCCGGCAATCGTGTTGTTACCTTGACTTCACCAGAAACTGCTTTACCGCCAACAGTCGCTTGAACAGACAAATCAAACGTTCCGCCGACAGCAACGCTAGTGTTTTTCAAAGTAGGTTTAAACACTACCCCACTGTCAGCTTCATGTGCATTCACCATCCAGAACCCAACATCCCCACTCGACTTGAATCTCGGGGTGAATTCACACATCCACGTACCCTTTTTAGGATTGGCCAACAACACTATGACATTATCAACGGCATTTGAAATTAGCACATTATCGACACAGTCTGTGTACACTTCTCCAGATGGACTTCGCAACCTAAAACCATTTGCAGCAACCTCCCCGCCTTGTATAGCCAACATAACAAGAGCATGATGCCCTTCAACAATGCCAAATTCCGTTGTTACATTTTCGCCGTCCTTCACCATTCCGAATTTTGTGTCACACTCCTGATATTCGTTGTCGACATTAGCATTCGATGTTTTCACCATGACAGACTTTGCTTTGGTGGAAGCGTTATTTTTATGTACCCCTGCATTGACTGATCCAGACGCACCCGTTTTCTTGGCTACCAATTTGTCTTTCAATAGTTCAACAACTCTTGAAGATCCACTTTCAATTAGACCACTATGCCACGCCTTGCTAAATTCGCCCTCAACAGGGGAACCATTTAATGGCGATACCATGTGATGTGCACTATCCACGGGTACTACGTAATCGCTATTTTGTACTATCCGCCCTGCCAATTCTTCAATGTTTTCTCGAAGCCACATAGAAAGTGTTGCCCCCATCATCATGTCACCGTCTGCATACTCCGTTAACTTTTCTTGGAGAAAATGATTTACTACAGATGGATGTTCACGCACCGCCCACAAACCCCATCGCACTGCACTTGTACTTGAAACCTTTGTCACCCGCCCCGCAATAACTCCATATTCAACATTCTTGTTCAAACGATGGTGAGTGTTATACTCATCCATAAATTTTGTTTGCAAGCAAACTATTGCAGGATCTTCCCATGGATCTAATTCCAGATGAAGAAATTCTTGCGAGAAACTTGTGATTGCTCTTCTGGCTTGTTGAGAGGCACGGAGGTAATCGCCAGATGATTTATTGATTTTTGAAAGTAATTCCTCAACATTATTCTTCCAAGTTATCACTGCATCAGCAACAGGAGAACCTCGGTTCGGTGTTGCAATTTGTAAGACCCGTAGAACGTCATTTGCGTTTTCTGCATAACCACGAGACCTCAACCCTCCCATTGAATGTGCTACAATATTGACATGATCAACACCACAGGTCTTTTTATAAGCTTGTATTACCGCCCCAAGCTCCGAAAAGTTTTTAATATGATTATTACCATGATTATCGAAATTAAGATGATGGTATGTGGGAAGCCCCGTCTGATCTTCTATCTCCTCTGCAAGTTTTGCCAGTTGTGCACCACTGGAATTGATACCATGCGCCAAAATGACCGGAGGTGCAGCAGGAATGTACAGTGAAATCCATTGGACGCGTGTAATCCATCCTCCGTAATTGACATCTACCTTTATGTCAATCGTGTTGCGACCAACACCACCAAGAACTTCAGCCAAGTTCAAATCCTCGGTTTTGATTATAAATGTGTTCTTGTAATATTCTTGGTTGTCGCCCCACAAGGTACCGAGATACTTCTTGCCGTTTAGATAGACCTTATCAACTTCGGGATCGTATGAAGCCTTTGAATCCACATCCCAGACTATCATCTCAAGCACTGCATATTCCGACAAAGCCTTACTTTTGAGCAACTTCTTCTTGTCTCCAAAATATCTCGGAATATCCAACGGTATGGTAATCGTTTCGCCCTGCTCCTTTGTCACACCTAAATCTCCACCCTTAGTCACCACAAAACAAATGTCTGAAGCTTCTGGAGGTGCATCAAAAGATGAGCCCGACGCATTTTTGACCGCTTTCATCTTTCGTGGCGCATTCGGATCATATCCCGGACCGTCATTCTCATACGCCCACAAGTTGACTGGCGCAGACAAAATCAATGCCGCAAGAATCCAACAGGAACTTCTAAGGCATTTCACCATAGCATACAGAAAGCCACTTGTCGGCTTTGCCGATACTGCTTTTCTCTCTTTTAGCCAAACGTGTGGCGTTTCATTCTGGATTGTACTTCTCATTGGTTTGCTCCTTGTTGGGTTTTAGATTGTCTCTGTTTCTGATCACGAAAATTGTGGACTACATTTCACCTGAAATCGGCACATGCCGCAAGTGGCGTTTCCTCTGCTGCCACTCTGGCGGCACATGGAAAAGGACGGTATCGCCGCCCAAAGCGGCATTGCGGTAGTCAACTCCGCTACTATCGCTATCATCTGTCTCTTCTTCATTCGGTCTCTGTTCCTATTCCACGCCTCTTGTTCGCACGTTGACACCCTCGGCGCAGAAAAGAAGAGTGGCGTGCCTTACATTGTATGTTGCCGGGTTCCTTTCGGGCTTGCCCAGCTCCTCGGAACGACCGCCCTACCGTTTTCGGTCACGTGGGACGCATTACCCTACCGTTCATCCGAGGTTCTGACCTCCGTTCCGGCGGCGCACGCGCTACCAAAACTTTGGCCCGGTGGCGAGTACTCTATGCCGCTCTTCGCCGCGCAATCGCGTCACGAAGAGCCGTACCCGCCGATGTCAAAGATCAACCCTGCCTTCCCCTTCATCCTTCCTTTCACGGGGAACGCAGAAAAGTATACCCCATTCCCCCGACGGTTTCAAGCGGGAAATGCGGTTTTTGGAAATTGCGCGGAGCGGCTCGCCCAGAGGGCTCGCCCCACCCGTTGCGGCTTGCGAGGACGCTCGCTCTCCCCATTCGGCCGCGACAAGCGCGGCTGCTCCCGCTGTTGGTTCTGTGCGCGGTACGTCAATTATTCAAAAACGTGTCGCGGCGGTGCCATTGTTACGCCCAGGCGGGCGGGCGGTGGATGGTGCGCCCGTTGGGCAATGTAACGACCTCCGGCAGCTGGCACTTCGCCGGTAGGTCACGTGGGATGTTTTTATAGAAAGTGGACAATCTCCGCAGTTCGGCACATTCGCCAGTATGGGGATTGAACACGACTGTCGTCTTGCGATGTCGATAGCGAACCACGGAAAGCGCAGCCGAATGATCGGCATCGCCGCTGATCAGAACAACTGCATCCGCCTTGTTTTCGTATGCATCCGACACCATCTCCACCGCGAGATTCACATCGGACTTCTTCTCCTCGGTTTTCCACACAGTTGCATATTCGGCCTTGTCGCAACTCACGCATGGTTCCCTTGCAAATGGCAGTTTCGCCCTGAACCTCCGATAATACCCTTCCACGATTTTTAAACATGGTAAGGACGCAAGTGCGTCCATGTAACAAGACTGGTCATGTGGCGACACCGTGGAGAATCGATCACTGCGAATCCTTGCAGTGAAGTATTTGATCTCGCTTATAACATACTTATCCGTCAATAGGGATTTTGAAAGTGCGGCGAGATTCAACCACATCCACGGCGTACCGCGCAATAGACCGTAGTAAAGATTAAATCCGTCAATATAGACAATAGTTCTCATGGCATCACTCTTCCTAACAACGCTAGAGCCGGGATTTCTCCCGGCTCCGCACCGCATTGCCGTAGCTCAGCGGGTGATTAGCAACCCATCAAGGGGTTCGGTAGTAGTTTAGCATATTGCCTTTCCGCGTTCAAGGGGGTGTTGAAAAAAAAATCTCAAAAAACATCCCCTAAGCATTTTCCTTCCCCTTCATCCTTCCTTTCACAGGGAACGTGAAAAAATATACCCCATTCCACCGCAGGTTTCAAGCGGGAAATGCGGTTTTTGGAAATTGCACCGGGCGGCTCGCGAGGGCGCTCGCCCTCACAATCAAATGCGACAAGCGCAGCCTTTCCCGCCACAGCTCGCCCAGAGGGCTCGCCCCACCCGTTACGGCTCGGCGGGACGCCTCGCCCCACCATTCCGCCTCACTTCACGATCTCCCAATGTCCACCGTTGTCTGGGCCGACGAGAGACGAGAGTTGATCGTCAGTGACGGATGCGGGGGAGCGTCTTGATCTGGCGGCAGATGCGAGTTGGAGCGTAGCCCGTGTCTTTTCCGTGACGTGTGTAGACGGCGATGAAGTAGGTGCCTCTGGGGATTGGATCGTCGAACACGAACTCCACATGATCCGATTCCATCGTCAGCAGCCGCGCCTTTGCCACCTGCACGGGATCGTGCTTCTTCACGCGCCGCTCCAGCCACACCCCTTCGTCACCGCGAGACGGGTCGAAAGTGATGCCGCGTCCGATGGCACTGAGCGTATGTCCGGAAACGAGGACGTCGAACTTGTTCACGTCCCTGTCGAAGACGTTGAATATGGCCGATCCGTCGGAGGACGCCTTGTTCACGGCCTTCAGCTTGGCTTTGATTCCCTCCATGAGCGTCCGACGGGCCTTCACCGCGCCGCGCACGTAAAGAGCGTCCGCCTCCGGGTTGGCGTTTCGCGCGGACAGCGCCCCCGACAGGCGCGGATAAAACGATACGAGGTTGAAGTTGAGCTGCAGCCCGTCGCCAAGCGCCTCCATGACGAATCCTTCCAGGCTTGCAAGCATGGTCTTCGCCATCGTAACGCTGATGGCCGCGCTTGCCGCCCAACGTTCAGCGATCGCCGCTTCGTTCAATACATCCGCCGGGGTGAGGTCGGCCTGGAATTTGCCGCCGCTCGCCGTCTTTCGTGGCTTTGCCACAAGCTCTTTCAAGTGTGCCTTCATGCCGTTGTTCCTTTCTTCCTGATCAGTCGAAAAAATCTGCCGACATTGTATCAAAACTTGCCGCCTTTGTAATAGAAAAAGATAGCTTTTTGCACGATAAAGGCGGCAAAACACCATGGTGGCCATAAGGGACGAAGCCGACGGCCTTATGGAACGGAGACGGTAGCCTTAGAGAACAAAGACGATAGTCACTCGGAACGAAGTCGATGAATAGAGCGATGTTCGCGGTCATACGCCGCCAAGATAGTAGTTCCCCATGCGGCGGGCGCGTGAAGCGGCAAGAGTGCCGCTTCCCCGAATGGCCGCGACAAGTGCGGCCTCTCCCGCTACGGCTCGCCCCAACCGCCTTTTGTTGTTGGTTCTGTGCGCGGTACGTCGAAAACGTGCTGCGGCGGTGCCATTTGTTACGCCCAGGCAGGCGGGCGATATATGGAACGTTCCCCATGCTTGCCGTACCGAATTACGTCTGGTAGCTGGCATTGGGCCGGCAAATCGCGAGGGATGTTTTTGTAGAATGTTGCGTGCTTTTTCAAATCACCACTCAATGACGCATGCGGATTGAACACCACAACTGTGCGCCCTCCTGTCTTGCGGATATAGTCAATAGGCGCTATAAGATCGGCATCTCCCGATATTATGACAAAGGAATCGGTATTGTCTTCATGGAAGTCGACCATCATAGCGGTCGCAAGATTCACATCCGAGCGTTTTTCCTCTATCCGTATCACATCGGCATACGGACGACAACTCTTACATGGCTCAAACCGGAAAGGCATTCTGGCGTCTTGCCGTTGATAGTAGCCCTCTGTAATCTCAATACCGCCAATTTTCTGCAACGCTCGCAAATATATCTCCTGATGCTCCTTTGCCGTCGGTCGTTTAGGATCGTAATTAACTCGTGACGTGAAATACTTAACGGCCACAATTTCATTTTCCGGCAGAACGAGAGTCTCAGCCAGTTTTCGAAGGTCAAGCCATTTATATGCCGGACAACAACGCAACAAACCATAGTACAGATTAAAACCGTCTACGTAGACTATCGTTCTTTTCTTATTCATTGGACATTCCGCTATAAAATGCTAGAGCCGGGATTTCTCCCGGCTCCGCTCCGCATCGCCAGAGGCTCACGGGTGGTTAACAACCCATCAAGGGGTTCGGCAGTAGTTTAGCATATTGCCTTTCCGCTTTCAAGGGGGTGTTGAAAAAATCTCAAAAAACATCCTCAAAGCCTTTTCCCTTCTTCTTCATGCTTCCTTTCACAGGAAACGCAGAAAAGCATACCCCATCCCCCCGCTGGTTTCAAGCGTGAAATGCGGTTCTTGAAAATTGCGCGTGGCGGCTCGCGGGGACGCTCGCCCTCCCGGATTTACGGCTCGCGGGACGCTCGCCCTCCCGCTGGTTGTTGTACGCTTGTTGTCCCTCTCGGCACCGTGCAAAAAGAAAAAGCGCCGCCTTGCCGTAGTGCAGGACCTCTGGAACCTCATGTTCCAAGTGGGTGCCCCCAGCGACGGCACGGATGCCGCCGCCTTTAGGCTCCCGTCATAAAACGAAGGTCAGAGAAATACGCTGCCGAATCCGCGTGCAAGCCAGCGCCCACGATGTGAAAGATCAACTGTCTCGGATGTCGACCTGGAGCGTCGCCTTGAGCGCGTCCGTGATCTTCGCGAACGCGCGGTTTACCTCGTCGTCCGTCAGGGTGCGGTCTGCGGCCCTGAACGCGAGCGAGTAGGCGAACGAACGGCGGTCCTTGCCGATGTCCTTGGACGAGAAGATATCAAAAAGCCGGATGTCCGTCAACTCCGGCGGCGCGGCCTTGCGGATGCACGCGACCACATGTTCGTGCGTGACGCCCGCGCCCGCGACGAACGCGACGTCGCGCTTGACCATCGGGAACGCCGGCACGGCGCACACCTTGGCGACGGCGTCCACGCGCTTCAGGAGCGGCGCGAGGTCGAGCTCGGCCAGCGCCATCTGCGTGGTGAGGCGGAACGGGTGGCGCAGCTTCGCGGAAAGCACGCCCAGCACGCCGGCAGGGCGTCCGTTGATGCGAATCTCCAGCGCCGCACCCGGTGCGAAGGCCGGATGGTCGGCGGACTTGAACTCGATCTTGCCCACATGTACGCGGCGCGCAAGCGTCTCGACGGCGCCCTTCATCCAGAGGAGCGCTTCCTCCGCGCTCACGGCGCGGCGGCAGTCAAGCGCGGAACGGCCCACGGGACCCGCGAAGCCGAGCGCAAGACGCTCGCACTCGAACGGCTTGCCGTCCTTGTCCTTGCCGAACACGCGGCCCATCTCGAAAAGTTCGGGCTGGTCCACCTGATGCGTTGCGTTGCGTCCGAGCGACCCCATCAGCTGCGGCAGAAGCGAATCGCGCAGCACGCCGTATTCGGCGGAGACGGGATCGGGCAGCGCAAGACGCTGCGCCTGCGTCTCCGGACGCGCGTCGAACGCATCGAGTTCACCCTGCGAGAGGAACGAGTAGTGCATCGCCTCGGAGAAGCCGAGCGCCAGACACGTGGCACGCACTTTCTCCTTCGCGCGGAACGGCGCGTCGGAGAGCGGCGACACGCTCGGTGCGGACGGCATCGTGTCGGGGATGTTGTCCAACCCGTAGACGCGCGCGATCTCTTCCACGAGGTCGGCCTCGAGCTGGATGTCCCAGCGCCAGGACGGCACGCCGAACGTGGCGGTCTTGGCGGCTGCGTAGAGCTTGCCCGGTGCGTCGTCGCGGCAGGTGAAGCCGAGGTTCTTCAGGATCACGACCATCGCGTCGTTGCCGACCGGAATGCCGATCAGCGCACGCGCGCGGTCGAAGTTGATTGTCACGTCGGCATTCAGTGGCTTTTCGCGGTTATCCACGTCCACCACGCCCTTCGCGACCACCGCCTCGCCGTACTTCTGCAGGAGGTGCGCCGCGCGGCGGCTCGCCCAGTCGGCAAGGTCCTTGTCGACGCCGCGGATGTAACGGTAGCTGGACTCCGTCGCAAGACCGAGCTTCGTGGCGGTGTACTTCGTGGAAGTCGGCTCGAAGAGCGCGGATTCCAGCAACACGTGGTCGGTGCCGGCGGCGATTTCGCTGCCTTCGCCACCCATCACGCCCGCGACGGCGCTTGGCTTTTCGGCGTCGCAGATGAGGAGCATCGACTCGTCGAGGTCGCGGTCCTTGCCGTCGAGCGTGCGGATATTCTCGCCGGGACGCGCATCGCGCACGACGATCGTCTTGCCCGCGAGCGTGCGGTAGTCGAACGCGTGCATCGGCTGGCCGCACTCGAGCATCACGTAGTTCGTCACGTCCACGAGGTGGCCGAGCGACCGGACGCCACACGCTTCGAGGCGCTTGGCCATGAAATCAGGAGACGGACCGTCCTTGACGGACGTGATCACGCGCGCCGTGTAGCGCGGACAGCGCACCGCGTCCTCCACGACCACCTTCACCTCGTCGTTCACGTCGGTAGCGGATTCCGTGAAGTCGACGGACGGCATCTTGAGCGGACGCCCCAGGATCGCGGAGAACTCGCGCGCGAGGCCGATCACGCTCAGCGCGTCGGGACGGTTCCAGGTAACTTCAATGTCAAAGACCGTCTCGGGCTTTTCGCAGCCCACCACGTCGCGCACGAACGCGCCGACGGGCGTCTCGGGCGGAAGCTCCATGATGCCCGCATGGTCGCCGCCTGGAAGCGCAAGCTCTTTCGAGCTGCAGAGCATGCCGAACGACTCCACGCCGCGCAGCTTGCCCTTCTTGATCTTGAACCCGCCGTCTGGCACGACTGCGCCGATCTTCGCAAGCGCGGTCTTGAGTCCCGTGCGGCAGTTCGGCGCGCCGCACACGATCTGCAGCGTCTCCTTACCGTCCGTGACCGTGGTCTTGTGGAGGTGCGTTCCTTCGATCACCTCGCAGGTGAGCACTTCGGCGACGACGAAGAAATCGGAAAGCGGTTCCGGTCCGGACGTCTCGATCGCCTCAACCTGGAGGCCGCTGCGCGTGAGGCGCTCGGCCAGGTCGGCAGGCGGGATGTCGGAGACGTCAACGTATTCATTCAGCCAACTGAGCGGCAGTTTCATCTTGCTTCACTTCTTCTTTGGGTTCTTCGGCAATGGGGGCGGGGGTGGGGGCGGGGGCGGCGGGCGGGTCGCCCGCCGCGTCATTTGCGGACGGGACGTCCGCCACCCCGACTGCAGGGGCGTCCGCCACGTCATTTTGCGGGGCAGGGGCGGCCGCTGGCTCTGTTGTTGGAGCGGGGGCGGGCTCTGCTGTAGGGGCAGGTGCCGCGTCTTTTGCGGGGGTAGCGCCCTTCGGCTGGCGGTAGAGAGGATGTTCCGCGGGGGCCGTGAGCGCGCCGTTCGCGTAGGCCACCACATAACCCTTTTCAATGAGCCATGTGAGGTGTGCGCGTATCTCGGCGGCCTTCGTCTTGTCTTCGCCAGCGAGGGCGGTGAGGAGTGCCGCCTGAGTCGAGCAGGGATTCGACTCCACGTAGTTGACGATTGCGGTCAACTCGGCGATGGCGTGTGACGTATCGAGCTTCGTCGGCTGCGCGGCGCTCACGAATTCAGGACCGCGCGGATCGTTCGCGCGGAAGAACGCGAGCTTGCGGTGGTGGAAGGCCCCGCGCAGCGCGTAGAACAGCGACGCCGGGAAGCGCTTCTCGCGCTGGAGCGCGTCGCGGCAGGCGTAGAGCAGCGGCTTCGACGACGTCTTCAGCGCCACGTCGGCCGTCATGTCCACGCTCTTCGGCGCGGTGAGCAGACTCGGCGCGATCATGCTGCGAAACTCGCGCTCGGCGACCTCGCGTTCCACGGCGGGGGCATCCGGCTCGCCCTTCTTCTTGTAGACCGTCTTCTTCGTGGCGGACGCGCGCCACTGCTCGATCACGTCGGAGTCGCGTACCATTTCGATGCGGGCACGGTACGCCTGCTCGCTCATGTCCGGAAAGTGCGTGCGCAGCATCTCGCGGATGCGCGCGTCGTAGCCGTGCAGGTTCGGCGGACCAAGCAGCTCGCCGGTGAGACCGCACTTCGCCACGCACGTGAACGCGCCCTTCGGCGGATCGCACGTGACTTCCTCGGCGACGTAGTAGTCGGTGATGTGGGCGGCGAGGACATGCGCGAGGAGCTCCTCCTCGGAAAACGTGACAACCCCGCACGCCTTGCACTGGTGGAAATGGAGGTCGGCCGGCGCTTCGCCCGCGTTCGGCTTCTTCGGGCTGATTCGCAGGATACACGCCTCGGGATGGTCGAGGAAGAAATAGGCGAGCTGCTTGAGCGGATAGGCGAGGTGCGTGGCCTTGATCTTGTTGATGATCGTGCCAATGTCCTTCGGCGCAGGGAGGATGCGCACGTCGGCGTCGAGCGGCGCGATGAACTCGCGGCGCGGGCCGCCGAAGCGCGGACGATCCCCGTCGCGGCGCGAACCGTTGAAGCGGGGACGGTCGCCGTCCTCGCGGCGCGGCGGACGGTCACCGTCCCGGCGCGGGCCGTTGAAGCGCGGACGGTCGCCCTCTTCGCGACGCGGGCCCTTGAAGCGCGGACGATCCCCGTCATCGCGGCGCGGGCGGTCGCCGTCGCGTCGCGGCGCGCGTTCCTCGCGGCCCTCAAAATGGGCGTAGCGCGACTTGTCGTCGGGCTTGCCCTTCGCCCAGTCGGGGGTGAAGTCAAAGGAGCCAAGACCGCTGAGATCGAGCGCGCCTTCCGGTTCCTGTTCTTTATTTTCGTCTGCCATCTTCGTGCCTTTCGGGAATCCCGTCAAGTTTTGATGTGAAATTATCCGCTTTTAGCCGCCGAATGTCAATCCCAAACGGTTATTCGGACAAAGGAATCTTCTCCACCGTGGTACCGCGCCAGTTGCAGACGTAGAGACTGCCCCTCCACGCGCACGGCTCGCACGGGCTCTTGAAGCCGCCCTTCTTCACGACCTCGACCTTGCCGGCGGTCGTCACCTTCACCGCCGCGTCGCCGAACATGTCGGCGATGTAGAGGTTGTCCTTCCCGTCGAAGCAGAGACCGTCCGGCGTCTTCACGCCCGCCGAAGCCGGCACGAACACCTCGCTCTTCGCGACGCGCCCGTCCGCGCCGAGCGTGAGCTTCCAGACGTGTCCGTCGCCGTAGTTGCCCGTGTAGACCGCGCCCTTCGAGTCGATCGCGACGCCGTTAAGCCCGCCGCGAATCTTCTTGTTGCGCGTGACGTCCGAGAACACGCACTGCGGATCCGCCGGCGTGTTCGCCGGGCGCATGTTGCGGTCGGTCGCCTTGAACATGTAGAGTCCGCTCGACGCCGCGCCGTCGCCGCGCTTCACGCCCGGCATGAACGCCTGCGTCACGTAGATGCGCCCGTTCAGGTATTTGACGCCGTTCGCGTTGGCAAGGCCCTCGGCGACGGTTTCGAAGGAGACGGGGCGGTCGTTCTCGATCTTCACGCGGAGGATGCGTCCGAGGCCCGCCTTCTGGCAGTCGCACACGAACATCTCGTCCTTTTCGCCGAAGCACACGCCCATCGGCTGGGAATAACCCGATTCCTTCAGCGCCGGCACCTCGAACCACTTGACCGGTTCCGCGCCGGGCTTCTCGATGCGGTAGAACGCACCGGGCTTGTCGTGCTTCGTGTTCGGCGCGGCGATCACGAGGCGTCCCTGCGGGTCGATGACCATGCCGTCGGGCGTCGTGCAGCCGGGCGGCATCTGGATGGTCTCGGCACCGGCGGCGACGGCCAGGGAGAGAAGAAATGCGGTAGTTGCTTTTTTCATGTCTGGTTCCTTTCAAAGTTCAATGGCCACGAAGCCGTAGGGGGCGAGACTGACGACGCCGCGCGCGTCGGCCGTGAAGCCCTCCGCGAGCATCGGTGCCTTCTTCGGGTCGATCTTCACGCCGCTTTCCGGACCGAACGGCGTAAACGACATCGGCTTCGGGGTGAGGTTCGCCGTCACGAACACGGCCTTGTTGCCGAGCCGACGCACAAACGCGATCGCGCCCGCCTTCTCGCCCGCCGTCACCCACTCCTGCGAGCCGTCGGCGAACACCTTATTTTCGTGGCGCAGCTTCGAAAGCGCGCGGATGAGCGCGAGGCGCTTTTGTCCGGCAGGCTGGAGCGCGCGCGCCCAGTCGACGGTCTTGCGCGCGCGGCCGACGTCCTCGACGGGGGCGAAGAACGTGTTGAGCGAGTTGTCGGCGATTTCGTTGCCGTTGAAGACGAGCGGCAAACCGCGCCGGAGGAACGTGAGCACGAACGCCGCGTTGCCGGCCTCCACGGGATTGACGCGGTCGAAGCGGTTCTCCCAGTCGTCGGCGGCCGTGTCGTGGTTGTCCATGAAACAGAACATCAGCGCGTCCTTCGGAATCTTCGCCTCGTACGCGCGAACGCCCGGCATCTTCTGGTCGAGCGTCTTGTTCTTCGCGGTCACCTGTCCGTGCAGGGACGGCGTGAGGAAGTTGCGGATCGAGAAGCTCCACGGCCAGGCATAGCAGGCGTCGAACGCCTTTTTCAGCCATTCGGGATTCGTGCCCTCGTTGATCATCACGAGATCTGGCTTCACTTTCTGGCACGTGGACACCGCCTCCACCCAGAAGTCGATCGGCACGGCGTCGCCCACGTCACAGCGGAAGCCGTCGCAGCCGAGGCTGATCCAGTGGAGCATCGAGTCGATCAGGTACTTGCGCACGTCCTTCGAGGCGAAGTTGACGTACGGAAAATGCCACCGCGTCGTGCGCACAGAGCCATCCGCGTTCTTCTGGAAGGCGTCGGGGAACATGTCCTTCATCACGTTGTTCGGGCCGCAGTGAAGGTAAACGAGGTCCATGTACACCTTCATGCCGAGCGCGTGCGCCTTGTCGTTGAAGGCCTTGAAGTCGGCGTCGCCGCCGTATTCGGAGTCGATCTTGTCGTAGTTCGAGATGCGGTACGGGTTCTTGGGCGTGACGAAGCCGCTCTTCTTCTGGCGCATGCTCCAGCCCGACTTGTCCATGTCGCGGTCCATCTCCACGAACGGACACAGGTACACCACGTCGATGCCCGCCGACCGCACGTGCTCCAGCATCGCCGTCGCGGCCTTGAAGGTACCGTCGCGCGTGAAGTTGCGCAACACAATCTGGTAGACAACCGCGCTCTTCAGGTACTCCGGCGTCGGACGCATCGCGCCCATCGCCAGGCCCGCCGCAAGACACGCCGCCGCGCTGCACAGGATTCGCTTCATGTTTTCTCCAAGACTCGCTCAATCACCTCTTCCGCGACGCCGACAGGGCAAGCCATCCAGCTTGCTGCCACCTGCGGCCAACCGTTCCGCGACAAGAGGGGACAGACCCCGTTATTTTACCATTTCAGACGGCGTTCCGCAAGCCACGATGCCATTTTACGCTTTACAAGAAGACAACGGTAGACCAGATTTACGCCGGTTCGACGATGGGCATGTCGATGTTGCGTTTCTTCGGGTTGAAGTTGATGCCGATGAGCGTGACGGGGCGCTTGCCGCCGATCCACTTGTCGGCATAGCCGCGTTCGCGAATCTGCCTGATCGCCGCCTTCGCGCTCTTGCGGTACTTGAACTCGAACACGAACACATTGGCCGGGGTCTCAATTACCGCGTCGGCGTAGCCGAAGATAGATGCCACCTCGGGCTGCGGGTTTGCACCTGTCATGGACGTGAACAGCTGGAAATACCGCTTCGCCTCTGCCTCGTCCTTGATATGCCAATCAACCGGGATGGAGGCGTACAGTCCAAAAAGAGATTCGTAGAGATAGCCCTTCCAGTCGCCGGACGCGATCTGGCGTTTTGCCCGGTCCACAAGCGGATTGAAGGAGCCCTCCCTCATGCCCATCACCTGCGAGAGATATCCGCGCTTCAAGGCATCGCGCACCTCGAGGTTCGGCGGCGCGAGGACATAAGATTCGCTTTGGGTTATCTGTCCATCGGGTTCCCTGGGCGGCGGAATCACGTTCTTGATCGTGAGGTAACCGCCCTGGTAGAGCAGGGCCTCCATCGGCAGCGTCTCCGCGTCGCACACGTCGAGCGTCATGGCGTCCGCCGGCACGTTCTCAAGGTCGCCCGGCATCTTGCCGGCCTTCGCAATGCGGTTGATGATGAGCGTCGCCCTGCCGGTTGTCTCCCAATAGCCTTTCAGCTCTCCATCCTTGAACGCACGGCCCAGGGAGACGGGATTGCAGACGCGGTTCTCATTCCTCGGGGAAAAACGATAGCCGTCATACCATGACAGGATCGCGGCCTTCGCGGCGGCAAAGTCCATTCCGCTTTTCTCGCCGAACGCCTCGACGTTCTCGCGGAGCGGCCCGTCAAGTTCCTCCGGCGAGTAACCGAGGAGCGTGGCGTACTCCGCAAACGAGGAAATGTCCGTGAGGTGGTTGAGCCCTGAGAACACGGAGAGCTTCGTCAGTTTCGTGACGCCCGTCATCAGGAGGAAGCGGATCGATTCCGAACTGAATTTCAGCTTCTCGTAGAAATCATGGAGCAGGTTGCGAACGCGCTTCAGCGTTTTGATGTCGTCGAGAAAGGCAGCGACCGGTTCGTCGTATTCATCGATGAGAATGACGATCTTCCTTGTCGGCGACTGCCTGGCCGCCGCGAGGATGAACTTCTTGAACTTACCCGGAATCGTGCCTTTTTCTGGGACGGGGATGCCCGCCTGCTGGAACAGGTCTTCGACAAGTTCACCCAGCTGCTCCTTGACCTCTTCGTAATTTTCGCCGGTCACGTCGCCCATCGTGAAGCTGTACACGGGCGTCGGCTGCTTCCATCCTTCCCACGGCAGTTTGTCGATGGCGAGGCCCTTGAAGAGGTCGCGCCGTCCCTCGAACATCGCCTTCAACGTGGAGAGCATCAGGGACTTGCCGAACCTGCGAGGGCGCGAGATGAACAGCTGCTGGTCCGCGTCGTTGCAAAGTTCATAGAGCAGGTCCGTCTTGTCGACGTACTTCCCCTTCTTGCTCGTGACCAGCGTCTCGAAGTCGCACACACCGGTCGTAGGGACTTTTATGGTCTTCTTCTTCGGCATGACGCTATTCTACCAAAAAAAACGCCGTGAGGCAAACACTCTGCCAGTTGCAGTGACGGGGGATACACCCAGGGCACAACCACTCACCTTCTTGCTGTCATACGCTTGCCGTTCGTCATCCAAGGCCGCGGGCGCGCTTGATTTCATCCCATGCAGCATTGATGCGAGCCATCTGCTCATTTGCCCTTGCGATCATTTCCTCTGGCAGTCCCTGCGCGCGAAGGATGTCCGGATGGTGCTTCTTGGCCTGTGCGCGGTAGGCGCGGCGGACCTCCTCGTTAGTGGCGGAGGCACTGCATCCGAGAACGGCATAAGGATCGATGGCGCTTTGGGCTGGACGGCTGGCGCGGATTCGACGAGACCATTGTTCCGAGAAAAGCGAAGGGCGTATGCGAAGAGGCGTAACGATCATCTCGAGGATGCGGCGCTCCTCTACGGACACGGTACCGTCCGCGCAGGCGACGTCCCAGAGGATGTCGTACATCATTTCGCGGATTGCGACAGCGCGAGCAACCGATGCAAAAGACTCGGCGTAGTCAAATATCGAATGGGCGTCCGTTTTCGCCGCGTGAAAGGCCCGTATGCACAGCTCGCGGTTTGCAGGGGTAAGGCCGAGCCGCACGAAAGCCTGCTCTCCCGCCTCTATCTCCGATGCGTCAACATGGCCGTCGGCTTTTGAAAGCTTCGCCAGCATCGCGCCCACCGCAGAGAGGAACACGACCTCGCGTTCCGTAGGTGACCCATTACGCGATGCTGCACGCGACCGCATCCGTTCGCGCGCATCCTGTTCCATCCGCCGCTGCAAATTGGCTTCTTTCGCCTTAGATTCGAGCAGATCAGCGATGCCACTGCCTAGCACAGCGCCAAGAATTCCGCCTAGCGCTCCGAAACGCGAACCCAGCACATAGCCTATCGCACCACCAAACCAGCCCATTCCTATTTCACCTTCCTTTTTTTCATCGCGGCGCATTATACCAAAAAAACTCCGCCGCGTGCGGCTATTCCGTCACAGTGATGCGGACGGAGGCGGAGACTCCTTCGGCCGTCGTGCAGGTGATGACGTGCTTGCCGACGGTCATCGGCACGGTCTTGGCCTGCGCGCCGTCGCTTTCGCCCTCGAGGCGTCCATCGACGAACCACCAGAGACGCGACCCCGACGGATTGCCGATGGCCTGGCAGACGATTTGCTGGTTGAGCTGCCCTTCCACAAGACAGAACTCCGCGCCGTCTTCGGGCTTGGAGATCGCGAGCTTTTCCGCCTGCGTGATGCGCCCCGCAAACGCCGCCAGCGCCGGATTCTCCTGCGTGATCACATTTCCCGACGCGTCCCGCCGGTGCGCGGTGCAGAGGGCCGACGGACTCTTCCCCGCAAGCGACCAGCCGTTCGCCACGTCGGGACAGTCCGGCGACGCTGGACGCCCCGTGTACGTGCAAACACGTTGCGGAACGACCTCCGCCGGACGCGTGAACCACGGCCCGTCGTTCTGCGGATAGAGGGCGCGTGCGAGGCCCCACGCAATGGGCGCCGCCGCCTTCGCCCCTACGAGCGACTGGTCGCCGAAGCCGCCGGACTTGTGTCCGCACCACACGCCCACCACGTACTCCGGGTTCCACGCAACCGTCCATGCGTCGCGGTACGCGCTTGACGTGCCGGTCTTCCACGCGAAGCGCGAGGTCTCCACGTCGGCAACGTGCCCGAGCGCCGCCTGTGCGCGTTCCGCGCCGGAGAGCATGTCGCTCACGAGATAGCACGCCCCCGGCGAAAAGACGCCATCCCCGCCGCGCGCCACCGCCGCGTACGCGGAAACGAGTTCCATCAGCGTCACCTCCACGTTCCCGATCGCCATGCCGAGGCCGAACTGCTCGTCGCCGCCGGCAACGTGCTGGAAACCAAGCGAACGCAGGCAGTCCCCGAACGACGCCACTCCCACGCGCTGGAGCATCTGGACGAACGGGATGTTCAGCGAAAGGACGAGCGCGTCGCGCACGGTGACGAGTCCCCGGTACTTCGCATCGAAGTTGGCGGGACGGTACCCCCTAAACGCCACGGGCACGTCGCAGAGGCGCTCGTCCGGCGACACTACGCCGCGTTCCAGCGCGCGCGCAACGAGGAACGGCTTGAGCGTGGAGCCGGCCGGACGCGGTGCGAGAGCCGTGTTGACCTGTCCACCAGCGCTATCGAAGTAGTCGCCGCTGCATGCGAGCGCGAGCACGTCACCGGACGCCGCCTTCATCACGATGGCCGCCACGGAATACCCACCCTTCTCGGCGACGGCGTTCACCGCACGCTCGCAGCGTTCCTGCACGTCGGCGTCAAGGGTCGTGGTGAAGTCGCCGCCGTTCCCCTCCGCGTCGAGCACCTGCATCGCCCAGTCGCAGAAGTACGGGGCCTTGAACGGACGCGGCGCACGACAGAGAACCGGTTTCACCGACCGCGCCGCCTCCTTCTGCTCGTCCGTGATCATCCCGAGCGTGACCATGCGTCCGAGCACGTAGTCGCGCCGCGTGATGGCGCGGTCGTAGTGTCGGTCGGGACGGTAGCGCGACGGCGCTTGCACCATCCCAGCGAGGAGTGCGGCCTCGCCGAGACCGAGTTCCTTCGCGCCCTTCCCGAACCACCCCTGCGCCGCAGCCTCCACGCCCACGAAGTTCGCACCGAACGGCGCCCGGTTGAGGTACTGCGTGACGATCCACTCCTTTGACTTGCGCCGTTCCATCTTCACCGCCAGCACGGCCTCCTTCCACTTCCACCAGAGCGACTTCGGATGCGGCGCGATGAGACGCACGGCCTGCATCGATATCGTCGAGGCACCGGATACGCGCCGTCCGCTGAACACGTTCTGGAACGCGGCACGGAGTGCGCTCAAGGGACGGACCCCGCAGTGCGTCCAGAACGTGCCGTCCTCGGACGCAACGAGCGCCTTGACGATCCAGTCCGACCGGTCGGCCGTGTAATATGGACGGCAGTCCACGTCGCCCGGCCCCAGCGAGACGCGCAGGACGTTCCCAGCGGCGTCCCGCAGGACGGTGCCGCCGGGGTAGTCCTCCGCGCCCGCGTCGGACCAATCAAGGACGAACCATGACGCGGCCAGGAATGCGGCGAGCGCGCAGAGCAGGATGGTACATGCCCTCAACGCTCGGGCCCGGCAGAACGAAATCGCCCGCCGAAACCACGCGCACAGGATAGCGGAACTTGGCTTCACGTCCCTTCTCCAACTTGAACTTCTTCGAGAACACGAGCATGCGGTCGTCACGCGCATCGCTGCGCATCACCCACTCGCCCTGCGGAATCGCCTTGTCGCCCGGCGGCAGCGTGAAGCTTGCGGGGAGCGCACCGTGGACCGGCTCGAACGCCGCGGCAAAGAGGTCCTCGACCACGAGGTCGTTCAGCTCGCGCGTGTCGTACGTCGTGATCGACAGCTCGACGATGAGGAGCTGTCCGCGACGCAGTGCGCCGAGATCAACGGGGTTCCCCTCCGCGTCAAAGAACCGGCGTTCGATGGCGATGCCGTTCGACTCGTCCCGCACGTCGCGCGGATCGGGCAGCGTAAGCTTACGCCAGCTCACGAACTTCTCGCCCTTCTTCGGCGGATGGTAGCGGAAGAACTCGCCAAGCGCGAGGAGCGCGTGGGCGTTCTCCTCCGTCGTACCCCAACTGAACTTCTCGCGGTCTCGCCTGGAGTTGAGGTACTCCACGAGCGGCAGCACGCGCGCGTTCTCCGCACCGAGTTCAAGCAGCGCGATGAGCGCGAACGCGGCCTCCTTCACCGACGCGGGGGTGGACGCATTCGCCAGCAGGTCGAGCGCGCGGTTCCGTTCGGACGCGCACGCGAACGCGCGCGCCAGCCGAGCCCGCGAGAGGAGCGAGAGCTTGTCCCGCGCATCGTACAGGCTAAACATGCGGTCGCGGTCCGGCACGCCGGCGAGCGCGAGCGTGTGGCAGGCGTAGGCGGCGTGGACGGTGTTGGTGGAGACCGCCCACTTGCGCAGGAAGCCGAGCACCTGTTCCTTCGCCACGGGGTTGAGCTTGACGCCGGACTTCTCCGCCTCGATGAGGAAGTGCGCGGCGTAGAGCGACACCTCACGGTCCCACGGCGCGTAATTGCAGTCGGGCCACATCACGAAGTCGCTCTTGCGGATCATCGACTCGACGCGCTTCACGCCCGCCGCGATGTAATCCGGTCCCTTCGGCGTCACGGTGTTGAGAATGCCGGACGCGCCCACGAGCGGGAAGATGCGCGACGAGGTCTGCTCCAGGCAGCCGTGCGGGTAGTCCGCGAGCCATCCGAGCGCGCGCTCTAGCTCGCCGATCGGCGAATCGAACGTCCGCGCCGAGAAGCGTCCGCCCGTCGGCGGCTTCCATTCGCTCTCCGGGACGACGCCAGCCGTTTCGACCCACGCGACGGCGGGACGCACCGGCAGGTGAATCGTCTTGGCGTGGTCTTCGCCCATTCCCTTCACGCGGTAGCCGATCTCCAGCTCACCGGGATCTTTCGGTGCGGTCAGGCGCACCACGACGTTGGTGGAAGCGTCCTTCGCGAGCGACACGGCGGGGGCGTCGAACACGGCGGCGCCGTTCGTGGTGATCGTGCAGGCGAACGTGGCCGCCGCGCCGCTGCGGTTGTGGATCGGCAGCGTGGCCTCGAACTTGTCGCTGGGCGCGACGAAACGCGGGGCGTCGGGCATCGTGACGAGCTTCGGCGTGACCTTGCGCTGGACGGACGCGGCACCGGCGGCGGACGCGCTGTACGCGACGGCCGTCACGCGCACCTCGCCCACGAACTCCGGCAGCTTGAACGTCGTGCGGGCCTTGCCGTCCACCACGGGAACGCGTCCGCTCCACAGCGCGAGCGGCTTGAACCGGCGCGTGGGCACGGGACTCACGCGGCCCAACATCTCCGCGCCGAATCCGCCGCCGGTTTTCACGCCGTTCACGCGCAGCTCGTCCTCGCCCACCACCGGCAGAATCCTGTGATAGAGGTCGTAGAGAGGATGCTCGGCGCAGCGCAACTCCGAGAAATAGCCGATGGGGTCGGGCGTCTTGCCGCCGCAGAGGATGTTGATCGCCTCGTCCACCACCGTGACAACGGCGACCGTCGCGCGCGGCGCGGACACCTCCACGTTGACTTCGCGGAAACCGATCACCTTCGCCTCCACCTCCACGGGAACCTCGTTCTCTTCGGGACGAATCGAGACCGTGGCTTGTCCGTGTGCGCGGGCGGCGAGGTGGCGCGCGTTGGCCGCCACGCTCTGCACCACGGAAACATACACGTCGAGGTTCGGCGCTTCGTCCGCCTTCACGGGACGCAGCTTCACCTCGCTCGTCGCGTTCGTGAGGTTCAACACCTCCGTATAGACCTCCTTCTCGCGCATGACCGAGACGAGCGCGTACCCCACGAACGGCGCCTTGACGGTGAGGCTCGGCACTTCGCCCGCGCGGTAGTGCGCCTTGTCCGGGACGATCGTCACCTCGGTCGGGTTCGAGAGCGGCGCACGCACCACGTTGTCGCCCCAGTTGCTGAGGTAGAAGTTCATGCCGAACGACGCGTCCGACGCCGGGTCCTTGATCGTGAGCACGTAGTCGCCGGAACTTTCAAGCGGCAGTTCGAGCACCGAGTTCTCGTTCGTGGAGGTGGCGACGACGATGTTGGACGCCACGAGCACGTGTACGCGGTCGCAGTCCCACGACTGCCAGCCGTCGGACTTCTTGCGGTACGAATACACCGTATCGATGCGCTCGATCTCCGCGACGAGCTTGCGCGGTTCGGCGAGGCGCGTGCCGTCCGGCGCCACGCACGCCACGGCGATCTTCGGACGCCTCCCCTGCTCGAGTTTCATGCTGCTCGTCGCCGTCGTTCCGATGTAGAACGGATAGTAATGCTGGATGGCGCTCTTCCGCGCGGTGGCGGGACGTCCACCGTCCTCGAACACCACGCCCTGTGCCGTTGCACGCACAGCAGCCTTGGGAAGACCGTAATCGGCCCAGATCGGCGCGTCGTAGCGGAAGGAGCCGTCGGCCGCTAGACACTTCAGCTCCAGTTCCCGATAGTTGGGCTTGAGGCCGCGGCTCTCGTTTCCAAAACGCCAGCCCTTCCAGTTCTTGGGTGCGAACGGCACGTCCTCGAACACGACCGCGCCCTCGCAGGGAAGCCCCTGCGCCGGCCCGCCGAAAAGATGTTCGGCCTTGACGGTGAAGGCGAAGTTGGTGGGATGCGGAGCGGTTGTCGCATCGACGGACACGCGAATCTGCGGCGGGGCGAACTCTTCGATCTTCACGTCCACGTCGCCCAGATGCCGCCCGTTCTTGCCGGGGATCTCCGCGATGATCGACCATCCGCCGCTCGGCTGGTCGTCCGCGACGGCGAACCCGTCGTGGGAGACCGCGCCCTCGCTGTCCGTTGTCTTCGTGACGGAGGCGTAGGTGTTGCCGTCGGGATTGACGAGGCGGAGCTGCACCGGCATCGACGGCGGTGCGCGCCGTGCGCCCGTGCGAACGATGACGTGCGCGAAAATCTTCTCGCCGTGACGGTAGATGCCGCGGTCTGTCCAGCAGAAGGCAGTCGTTTTCTTGTCGTCCAGGTATTCCTCGCGTGCGCCCTCGGCGTATGACTCGTCCACCTTCATCGAGTCGCGAAGCGCGAGGAACGTCATGTCATCGCCGGAAGCGGAACGCACCACGACCGCGAACGGCTTGCCCTTGTCCACGCGTGCGGCGCGGCACCAGCCGTGGGTGTCCGTCACGCCCTCCATCACCTTCGTGTTGGCGGTGGAATAGACCTCCACCTTCGCGCTGGCGACGGGCGTGCCCTTCAGGAGCGACGTCACCCACACGCCCAGGCCGTCCGCAGCGTCCGAACGCACGCTGAGTCCGAGGTCGGAGAGGCACACGAGACGGAAGTGACGCGGATTGTAGTCGTCGTCCCACCGGTAGTCGCGCTGCGGCTTGTCGTCGTTGAGGATGCTCACGAGGAACACGCCGTTCGTGGCCTTGCCGTCGTTCACCGCGACGGGCAGGGCGGTGAACTCCTTTTCGTTCAGTTTGTTGGGAGGCGTCATCTTCGACTCTTCGGCGTCGCCGGAGAGTTCGGCGGTTTCCTTGTCGTCAATGTTGTTGTTCCAATCGTAACGGGAATACGCGCCCTCCTCGCGGGCGAGGAGCTGCACGACATTGCGCGGCTCCACGCGCTGGACGCTTGCGCGAATCTTCCCGACGTTCACGGACTCCAGCTTCAGGAGACGTTTTCCGCCGGGCGGCAGGTAGCGTCCGTCATCGGCGAAATTCACGTAGGGGTCGCGGTCCTTGCGCGTGAAGGTATAGACGTAGTCCTCACGGAGAGCGCCTTCCGGGTGCGGGTTCAGTCCCTTCCCGTACGGCGGCAATCCCTTCTTCACGCGCAGCTTCACATACGTGCGGTGGGCGAATTCGCCCTGGACGACCACAATCGGCTCCCAACACTCCTTTCGTCCGTTGTATTCAGTGTTGTATTTGAACGTCAGGCCACCCTCCTGCAACGGCGACACGCTGATGTAGTGGCGGATCACGTCCATGTCCGGCCGCTGCGTCAAATGAAGGCGCAGCGTCGTCTCGCCGTCGTAATCCGTCCGTGCCACGCGCAGCTCCACGGGCACGCTGTTCGTGGCGGGGGATTTTGTTGAATTGGCGGCGATTCTCGCCTCTGGCACGGGATTCGCGTTGCTTGGAATCTTGGCAACCATTCCAGGTTTCAGATCATCAGATATCTTCCAGCCGTTGAAATCCATCAATACGGAGGGGGAGATGCCAAATTTAATCGCAATGGAGACGACGTCGTCGCCTTCCTTCACCACATACTCATAGCCCGGCTTCGCGTCATTGGCGATAGGTTTCACGTCCTTGACGCGGGACGGTGCCTTCGCCGCCTGCTTCTTTTTCTTCGGGACGCTTCGGGTACGGGCCTGCGCCGCCTTTTCCTTCATTTTTTGCGCAAGTTGCGCGCGTTCCTGTTCGAGGGCCCGTACCTTCTCGCGCATCAGCACGAGCGCCGAACCTGTTCCGGCAAGCCCCACGAGGAGGGCTACTATCGTGCCGGTGACGAGTATTTTCTTTATTTTCATTTAGCTGTGACCTTTCTGGTTTCTACTCCCTACTCGCGACCAAGCAGAAAATCTTACACCCATCGTCAAAAAAACTTTGACACCCCCTTGCTCTTCCTTGTGGCTTCTCTTATTTGCTTTCGATGCCAAAAATAAATTGGGCACTAAACGATAGTCTCACGCAGAGGCGCAGAGAAGCAGAGAGCGCAGAGAAGGGCCTTCTTGCTTTCGCTATTGGGAGTTTCAGAGTTTTGGCGAATGGGAGAAGTTATAATCTCCTCAGCTCCTAGACTCCTAATCTCCCAGCAGCGAAAGCAAGAAAGGTTTCGCTACTGGTTCTAAGATATGAGCGTATGGGGAATTAAGATGTCACATCTTCGCGACGGCGGTCACGACGATGGATGCGGCGAGGATCAGAAGGCCGGTCACGAGCAGACCGCGCGTCTTGCCGCCGGTTCCCTTCCATTCGCCGAGGAACACGCCGAGCAGCGACGAGAACAGCACGCTCGAGCCCATCAGGATGGCAAAGCCCACGTACGCCATGTCGCCGCACAGCGGCTCGCCGATCTTGAGGAACGCGAACTGGCACGCCCAGATGACACCAGCGAGGCCCGACCAGAAGATCACGCCTAGACCGGACGGCGAAGCCGCCTTCGCGTAGTCACCGAACGTCTTGTTCTTCGCGTTCATGTAGAAGCACCAGCAGAGGTTCACGAGGAAACCGCCCCACAGCACAACGATCAGCACGGGCATGCCAACCCACCAGTCGCCAGTGTTGACGGCCTTGGCCAACTCGGCGACAGTGTGCTTCACGCCGGCAGCGTCAGTCCACCAGCCGTTCTGAAGGCCGAAGTTCATGCACCCGGAGAAGATACCGCTGATGCAGGCCACGACGATGCCCTTCTTGAAATTGAATTCGGCAACGGCTTTCTTCTTCTCCTCCTCGGGAAGCTCCGCCTCCTTAGACTTGCCAGCGAGGCCCACGAAGACGATGCCGACGAGCGACAGCGCAACGCCGCCCAGCGTAATCAGCGCGGCTGAGTCCTTTACGAGTTCGCCCGCCTTGCCCTGCAGGATCGGCGGGATGAGCGTACCCGTAGCCGAGCAGAGCCCGCAGCCGATCGCGAGGCCGAGTCCCACGCCGAGATAGCGGATCATCAATCCCCACGTTAGGCCGCCAACGCCCCACAGCGCACCGTATCCTGCGCAGCCGAGCAAGGTCGCCGTCGGCGTCTTCGCGAGTACGCCGCAGAGATCCGGCACCGTCGCGAACGCGAGCGCGGCCGGGAACACGATCAGACCGACCACGGCGTAGATGAACCAGTAGCTTTCATACGCCCAGCCCTTCACCTTGCGGAACGGGACGGCAAACACGGCTCCGGCGAAGCCGCCGAGGGCGAATATGAGCGAGCCGAGCATGGGATTCGCGGTTGTGTTCATTTGAGACTCCTTGCTTGAATGGTTGTTTTAGATACGGTTGGGCGTTTCTATGCCGAGAAGATGGAGACCCGTGGAGAGGACCTTTCCGAACAGCGCGCAGAGACGCAGACGCGCGTCGCGCACGGCAGGCTCGCTCTTGAGGATCGGCGAGCGCTGGTAGAACGAACTGTAGAGCTGCGCCGTCTGGAAGAGGTAGTCGGCGAGGACGGATGGCTTGTAGCACTCCGCCGCACGCAACACGGTAGGACCGAACTGCAGGAGCTGGAGCCCGAGCTGTTTCTCGATCGGAGTTGAGAGCAGCATCTCACCCGGTAGGGCGGTCGCCCCGCGACCGCCGCTCGGTAGGGCCGCCTCGCCGAGGCGGCCGTCCTCCCCCTCCGCCGCCTTGTCGAGGAGCGAGCACACGCGCGCGTATGCGTATTGGAGATACGGACCGGAATTGCCCTCAAGCGCAAGCGCCTTGTCCCAGTTGAAGTCGATGTCGGTGATCGGGTCATGCGAGAGATCGGAGTACTTGACCGCGCCGTAGCCGATCTGCTCGGCGAGAGAGATTTGAGCAGGCGTAGCCTGATCCGCTGCGGGGTTCGGGGTGTCCCCGGTCGTTGTCCGCGCCTTCACGATCTCCAGCGCCCTCCGCACGGCCTCGGCGAGAAGCTCGTCGAGCTTGATAAGGTTGCCCTCTCGGGTCGAGATCGCCTTGCCCTGGAAACTCATGAGGCCGAACGGCACATGGACGAGCTTGACGCCAGAGTAACCCATCTTCGCCGCGATCGAGAACCATTGCTTGAAATGGAGCTGTTGGCGGGCGTCGGTCACGTAGATGATGCGCTCCGGGCTGTATTCCTCGACGCGCGACTTGACGCATGCGAGGTCGCTCGTCGTGTAGTTGTAGCCGCCGTCCGACTTGCGGACGATCGCCACGCCGAGTTTCTCGGCCTCGAGGTTCACGATGAGCGCGCCCTCCGACTCGACGGCGAGTCCCATCTCCTGAAGTTTTGCGACGACACCCGGCATCGTGTCGTTGTAGTACGACTCGCCGCGGTACGTGTCGAACTTAACGCCGAGCTTCGCGTACATGCGGTCGAATTCGCCGATGGAGATGTCGATAAAGCGCTTCCAGAGCGCGAGGTTGTCGGCATCGCCCTGCTGGAGCTTCACGAGCTCGGCCTTGCACGCCTCCTTCCAGGCGCCGTCCTCCTCCTTCGCCTTCGCGGCGGAGAGCACGTAGCACTTCTCAAGGTTGGCGACGGTGAGGTTGTCGCGCTCCTCCTGCGTGAGGCACTCGCGGTAGCCCTTGATGAGGATGCCAAACTGCGTGCCCCAGTCGCCGAGATGGTTGTCGGCAATCACCTCGTAGCCGAGCGCGCGGTAGATGCGGTCGATCGCGTTGCCGATCACGGTGGAGCGGATGTGGCCGATGTGCATCTGCTTGGCGGCGTTCGGGGAGGAGTAGTCGATGACGACGCGCCGCCCCGCGCCCGTCTGCGGTATGCCCGTGTGCGCATCGGCGGCGAGCGCGGCGAGGCGCGCTGCGATCCAGTCGGTCGAAACCGTGATGTTGAGGAAGCCAGGACCGGCGAGCTCGAACTTCGCGATGAAGTCTGGCCGGTCGGCCTCAAGGCGCGCGAATACGGCCTCGGCGATCTTGCGCGGCGGCATGTGGAGCGTCTTCGCGGCAGCCAGCGCGTCGTTGCACTGGAAATCGCCGAACTTGGCGTCCGTCGCGGGAAGCGCCCGCACGTTGGAGAAATCGTTTCCGGGGAAAGCGGCTTCAAAGCCAGCCTTCAGCCAGCCCTCAATCGAATCGCATGCCATCAGATGTTACCACCGTTCTTATTGGCCAGTTTTTTCAGTTTGTTTGCGAGCGCGAGCTTGTCCTCCGCGCTCATGAGGTCCACGTACAGGACACCGTTCAGGTGATCCGTCTCATGCTGCACGGCCCGTGCGAGGAAACCACGCACCGTTACGATCTGCATCCGCCCGGAGACGTCCGTGTATTGGCACGTCACCTGATCCGCGCGCACCACGTGCCCGCCCATGTTCGGGAAGCTGAGACACCCCTCCTTGCCGTCCTGCTCCCCGGACTTGGAAATAATGACAGGGTTGAACATCACGAGGGGCATCTTCACGGAAGCGTTGAACGCCTTGACCTCCTCGCTCTCCTCGCAGTTGGCAGGCACGTCGATCACGCAGACGCTCTCAAGTCGGCCGACCTGCTGCGCGGCCAGGCCCACGCCCTTCGCGTGGTACATCGTCTGGAGCATGTCCTCGGCGAGGTGCACTAGCTCAGACGTCACGGCCGGCACGGGCACGGCCTTTTCGCGGAGAACTGCGGAACCGTATTTGACAATATCAAGCAACATAACTCCGTACCAGGGAATCAAACGCCAGTGGAACCGAAACCGCCTGCACCGCGGTCGGTTTCATCGACAGATGTGACTTCTACGACTTCGGCCTGGGCAACAGGCGAGACGACGAGCTGGGCTATCTTCATTCCCTTCTCGACCACGAACGGTTCCGTGCCGAGATTGATGAGAATCACGCCCACTTCGCCGCGATAGCCCGCGTCTATCGTACCCGGCGTGTTGAGCACCGTGATGCCGTGCTTGAGGGCGAGGCCGGAGCGCGGACGCACCTGCGCCTCCGCGTTGGGTGGCAGCATCAGCACGAGGCCCGTGTGGATGAGGGCGCGTGCGCCGGGGGACAGCGTCACCTCCTCGATAGAACGAACGTCCATCCCGGCATCGCCGGGATGGGCGTAGACAGGCAACTGCGCCGCCGGATCAGTTCTTAGAACTTTCACCGTCATCGGCGTCTTCGCCCTCCGTCAGCTCTTTCATCGAAGCCCAGTCGCTAGGCTGTGCGCCCAAACGGGACAAATTGGCCTCGCTCCATGCGCGCACGGTGTTTTCGCCCTGGCCGCGCGCCATCATCTCGCGCATCTGCCCAGCTGCGGCAATCGTGGCGGCGTCGCCCGGCTGGCGGTCCTCGACGTACACCACAACGCCATGTCCGGGCAGGCCCGTGGTCACGAGTTCGGACAGCTCGCCCTTCGCGAGGCGCACCGCCGCGGGAACGATCGAGTAAGCATCGGGGAAGGCGTTGCCGCGCATCGCGGTCTGCGCCACAAAAGTGATGGAGGTGGAGACGTTTGCATCGCCGAAGAGCTTCGGATCGAGCTTGCCGTCCTTGCGCTTGGCGAGGTCGGCCTTGACGGTCTCGCGCACCTTGTCCACGGCCTTCTTGAAGTCCTGCGCCTTCAGGTCGGCAAGCGCGTCGTTGCGCACGGACACGTTGTTCGTGATTTCCGCATACGAGGGCACGCGCGCCTGCGTGCAGAGGTTCGTGGCCAGGGTGACTACATAGACGGCGTTCGAGCCGGCGATTGCGCGGTAACGCGCGGATGGCTCGTCGTAGTCGAGATCCGACACCGTGGCGACGAATTCACGGCAGTCGGGCAGCACGGAGGCCGCATCCACCATGAAACCGGGCACGAACTTCTCGCCGGAGATGGAGAACGGACGAGACGTCTTGACCTCCAACTTCTCGGCCTTCGCGAGCTGTGCCAGACGGTCAACGCCATCGTCGGCCGCGCCGTCCTCCGGGCAGACGCGCGCGTAGAGCGCGTCGACGGCAGACTCAACGGACTTCTCGAGGCGGAGTTCCTTCTCGATCTGCGCCTTGACGGTTTCAAAAGCGTTGGTGCCGTAACGGTCGCTCGTCTCGTCGAAGCGCTCGTGGAGTTCGTCGTCGGTGACCTCGACCTTCTTGAGGCTCGCCGCGTCGTCCGCCGGCACCCTCACGTAGCGGACGGCCGTCAGTGCCGGCAGCGCGAGCGAGTTGGTGTGGGACTCGTAATACGCCTTGAGAGCCGCGTCGTCCAGCTTGATGGCCGCCGCGTTCTTGTGCGTGAACCTTGCAATGCGCACCGTGATCTTGTCAGTCGCGTCCCGCATGCCGCTGGAGAGCTCGAGGGGCGAGACCCAGCTGGCGGACTCCGCCACGCCGCGGACGCGCGAAAGCGAGATCTGGCGACGGATGTACGCCTCGAAGCGCTCGGCCGTCCAACCGATGCGGGCGCACGTCTCCTGGAAGCGCGCGTGGTTGTACCCGCCCTTCTCGTCCGAGAAACTGCGCATGATCGCCTCGCGGACCTCGTCGTCGGACGCCGTCAACTTGAGGTCGTCAACGACCTTCAACATGCCAAGGCGCGTCCACACCTCCTGATTGAGCTGGGGTGCCTTGATCGGAATCTCGCGCCCGTACTGGAAACGCATCTCGGCCAGCACGTCTGCGCGTATCTCGTCGAACTTCGCGGATGGCACCGTGTCGCCAGCCAGTTTTCCCGCGCCATCGGATCCGCGAGTGTCGCTACGCCCGTCGAAAATGAAGTCGAATGCGAAAAACATTGAGATTAGGACTGCGAACACGCCCCAAACCCACTTGTTGCGGATGATTCGGTTGAAATGATGGATAACCACTTTCTTTTTCCTGTTCTTTTTCTTGTTGTTGTAGAAACTTTTGCTCTTGTTGATACCAATATCCTGTTTGCGGACGTCTCTCAGATGTCGTCGTCGTTCTTGTCGTCCTTCTTCTCTTCCTGCGGCTCTTCGGCCTTCTTCTCATCATCGGCCCCGGCGTTGTTGGCCGTTTCCTTGGCCTTCGCAGGCTTGACTTCGACGGCCTCGACCTCTTCCGTCTCCTCGGACGCGGCCTTTGCCTTCTTCTTCTCGGCGTCCGCCACCTCGACGGGCGTGATCACCAGCTCGCCGGAATTCAAGTTGGAACGGCCCTCTGCGAATGCACAGCGGGTTTTAATCTCGCCAGTGGCGTCAAATGCCATCGTGGACACGATCATGTTTCCGCTCACCTTGGAACGACGGCGGAATATCTTGACGGCGCAGCGGGGCGACAGGACGAAATCGTAAGTCTTCTGCACGTCCTTCGTCTCCCCCGTCTCGAAGTTCTTCTCTGCCATCAAGCCCTGGTCAAGAATCACCTTGCAGTCGCCGCTTTCGCCACGCAGCCACGAAATGAGGTCGTCGCCGTCCGTCGTGCGGATGCGAACATGGTTTGCAGCAGCCATTCGCGGAAACTTGTAGTGGCGGCCCTCCAACGTCATCGTTCCCGTCACGCAGCGGACGAGCACCTCGTCGCCGTTGCCGATGGACTGGTAGTCAAACTGGCTTTCGCCGGCGAGGTTCGAGCAGGTAAAGAAAGGCGCAGCCACAAAGAAGAGCCCCTCATTGAGCGTGCGCGGCAGGGATACCCGCACCCGACCAGACTTGAGCACAAGCGTTCGCGTTGATACGCCGATCTCGCCCGGACGGGTCGAAACCTCCGCCGATTCCGTAAGCTTGACCTTCGCCTCCGGACCAAATTCAAATTCAGCCATCGAGGATGCACCCGCCTCATGCACCGTGCGGAACGACGATCCCAAAGGATAGTAACGTCCTTCCTCTGCAACAGTCCATTCGGACGCGCCCGGTTTCAGCACATGCACGTCACCTTGCGCGCGTGCGCACCTGACGAGAGCCGTGAACGGCTTCTCCTCTTTCCGCGGCTTAGGCAATGCGTCATCTGCCGCGGCGTCCGCAGCAGGCTCAGCGTCTTGCGCGCACACAGGCGCGAAGACTGCGCTCGAGACAACAAACGCAGCGGTCATAGCCGCTTGAAATGAAACTTTCCACATCATAATTAGGATCTCTCCTGTTTGGTTGGTCCGAATATTTTACAATTTTCGGCGCGGAAACGCAATAGAGAAACGAGGATAAACGCGATTCCCAGAAAAACGAGCCCGATGGAGATCGCCTGGCCAATCGACAGCGACCCGACGCGCTGGCGCATGTCGTCACGGAGAAATTCAATGCAAAAGCGTATGCAGGCGTATCCTATGAGATAGCAGCCCGTAGTGAATCCAGGCCGTTTCTTCCAATTCCGCAGGAACACGAACAGCAGCACCGCAAAGAGACACAGCACCGCCGCCGCCTCGAAGAGCTGCGTGGGCAGGACGGGCAGCGCCGACTGCGCGGTCTCGGGTATCAGCCCGCCGTCCACCTGCGCCACCCACGCGGGCGAACGACGCGGAAACGCCACGGCGCAGGCGCAGTCCGACACCCTCCCGTAGCAGCAGCCGTAGAAGAAACACCCCACCCTGCCAAACGCATGCGCAAGGGGAATGACCGTCACGAAGAGGTCCGCAACCTGCGCCATGCGCTCACGGCGCACGCGGCACCATACGAAGAACACCAAAATCGCGAGGATAAGCCCGCCATAGAACACCAGCCCCCCCTGCCAGACCTTGAACGCAGACAGCGGGTTGGCGGCGAATTCGCGTCCCCAGAACTCGCGCACGTACTCGAGCCGCGCACCGACGATGCCGCTGAACATCATCAGCATCAGTAGGTTCGAGAGCGGCTCCGCAGCGCGCCCCGTGCGGCGACACAGCCATGAAAGCACCTGCCACGCGACGATGAAGCCAAGCGCCATGCAGAAGCCGTATGTCTTAATAGGCAGGCCAGCGATGAGATCGGGATGCATCAGAGTCCTTTCAGAATTTCAATGGCCAGGCGCGTCGGCGCCGCGTTCGTCTCCATGAGCCACCATCCACCGGCCCTCTGCGAGGAAATCAGCTTGATCGCAATCCGCTCTCGCGTGAGTCCGTTCGTGGCAAAGAGATCCCCCTGGTAGGGCCGCCTCGCCGAGGCGGCCGCCGCGTTCGTGCCGCCACCCTGGTAGGGCGGTCGCCCCGCGACCGCCGAAACATGCGCCGCCAGCCACCGTTCGCCCAACGCGATGGCGTGGTCCACCTCGTTCTGGACGGACGGCTCAAGCGGTCCGTCCGGCTGCGGCAGTGGCTGAATGCCAAATGTTGCCGCAAACAGTATTGCCAAACCGCTCTTCATTTTGTAAACTCTTTCGTCATGGACACCGTAGAGTATACCAAAAAATGCCGTGGTCTGTCGCTAATTTCCGGCGGACTCGACTCGCAGCTCGCTGTCTGCGTACTGCGCGACGCTGGCGCGGAGGTGGAGGCCGTCACGTTCGAGACGCCCTTCTTCTCCTCCGCCGCCGCGCGCAAGGCCGCCGCCGCACTCGGCGTGAAGCTGCACGTCATTGACTTCACCGACGACGAGATCGCCCTTATCAAAAACCCGCCCCACGGCTTCGGCGGCGCGATGAACCCCTGCATCGACTGCCATGCCACGATGATCCGCCGCGCCGGCGAGCTGATGGCGCAGCTCGGCTACGACTTCGTCGCCACCGGCGAGGTGCTCAACCAGCGCCCGATGTCGCAGAACCGACAGTCCCTCGGCGTAGTGGAGAAGTCAAGCGGCCTTGTCGGACGCCTCGTGCGTCCGCTCTGCGCACAGCTCCTCGCCCCCACCATCCCCGAACAAGAAGGCAAGCTCGACCGCTCGAAGCTCCTCGGCCTCTCCGGACGCCGACGCGAACCACAGTTCGAACTCGCAAAGAAATACGGCCTCGTGGACTATCCCTCGCCAGCCGGCGGCTGCAAGCTCACCGAGAAAGGATTCGGGCGCAAGCTGAAGGACCTCCTCGACCACGAAGGACTCGACGAGCGCCGCCTCGTGGAACTGCTCCTCGTCGGACGGCGCTTCCGCCTGCCGGATGGCACGGGCGTGATCCTCGGACGCGACGCGAACGACAATCGCCTGCTCGCGGAACGGCGCACCCCCTCCGATACGCTCGTCGCGCCCATCTCCGTCCCCGGCCCCACCGCCCTTCTCCCGCGTGTCGCCTCGGAAGCCGACCTCGACGCCGCCGCACGCATCGTCTGCGCCTGGAGCCGCTTCGACAGCTTCTCCGGCGAAATAACGGTAAAGGTCGTCACGGACACGACAACCGTCGAGCGAATCGTCCCGCGCCCGTACGAACGCGAACCTCTCACGCCCTTCCAGATCACCTAGCCGTTGTTCGCGGGATCTCCCACGGCAATCTATTCCGTCACATGCGCGTGTAGCGCGGACCGTCTCCGCCCTGCGGGAAGGTCCAGTCGATGTTGCCCTTCGGGCATTTAATCCGGCACGTCTTGCAGTGCAGGCAGTTCGAGAAGTCGATCTGTAGGTGGTCGCCCTCGCGGAGGTAGACCTCCGCCGGACAGAACCGCGTGCAGGGCGAGCCGAACTCCTTCTCGCACGCGGCGCACGCGGCGGGGTCCTTGATCTTCAGGTGGCACGGCTGGTCCTCTTCGTGGATTGTGCCGGACATGAAGACGTCCGTCAAGCGGTCCGGCTGCATCGGCGAAGCTTCCACGTCGTCCGCCGCCTCGCGCGCAAGACGCTCGCGCACAAGCGGCTCCAATGCGGCGGCATCGCCCTCGTCGCAGCCCGGCACGCGGAACCACGGGAACTTCCCGAACGTCATCCACGCAAGCCCGGCCGCCATCACGCCCCACGGCATCCCGTAGGAGAACGATGCGCGCACGTTCCGTACGCGTTTCATCTCCTTCCAACCCTTCGTCGCCTGGAGGCGCTTGTAGTAGTCTTCGCCCAGCGCATCCGCGTTGCCGTTCGCGAGAATCGCCTCGGCTGCGGCGCGTCCGCTCTGCATGGCGATGTGCACGCCCTTGATGCGCAAGGAGTCGAGCAACCCCGCGCCGTCGCCGACGATCAGCACGCCCGGCGCGTACGGTTTCGGCACGGCGTAGAACCCGCCTTCGGGAATCACCTTCGCGCCGTAGGCCACGGTCTTGCCGCCCTTGATGTGGCGCTCGACGCTCGGGGCGGACTTGAACCGCCGGAACAGACGGAACGGGTCGATCTCCGCGCGCGTGTAGTCAAGCCCGTAGGCGTAGCCCACCATAACCTGCGTCTCGCTCACGTGGTAGACGAATCCGCCGCCGTAGGTGTAGAAGTCGCTCGGCCAGCCGAACGTGTGCATCACCTCGCCGGCGGTCTGCGTGCCGGCCGGCACCTCGATCAGCTCCTTGATGCCGAGGGCGTAGGTCTGCGGACGCGTCCCCTGCAACTCCTTTTCAGCGATGAGACGCTCCGTGAGGATGCCGCAGCCGCCTTCGGCCAGCACCACCACCTTCGCACGCACTTCCTCGGACGGCAGGTAGTTGGATTTCTTCCGGCCGTTCTTGTCGAGGCCCTTCTCGCCCGTGCGCGCGCCTACCACGCGGCCGTTCTCCTCCACAAGCTCCGTCACGGCGAAGCCCGTGTAGATTTCCGCGCCGAGCTTCGACGCGATCTGCGCGAGGTAGGCCGTCACCTTCGTGAGCGACACGACGGGAAAGCCCTTCGAGCTCATCATCGGCGGCACCCACGGGATCTTCACGCTACGCTTCTCCGTGAATAGCGAGCGGAAGCTCTCCTTCACAACCTTCGCCTCGCACGGGAGTTTCTCGATTTCATCGGGTGTGAGAAGCCCCTCGAATCCGCTTGGGTCCACAATCGCACCGGAGAGAACGTGCGAACCCACGCTGCGGCCCTTGTCGAGCACAACTACGCGCGGCTTCTTCTCGCCCGCGCCGCGCAGAAGCGCAATGGCCGTTGCGAGGCCCGCCGGCCCCGCGCCGATTATCAGAACGTCTGTACTTATCATTCCTTTTGCTCTCCTTGAGAAAAACGGTGCGATTATAACATAGCTCCAGCGTTTCAGGCCAATGATTTTGCCTTGCGCCAGCCCGTAACGGTGAACGCACCCGACGGCCAAATCGCGCCCTCTGCGTAGCTGTTGGACGCCGGTGCCGAACCTTCCACCATGGCACGCAGCGTGTAGTAGGGGATGCCGTTCACCTTGCTGTGACCGCCGTTGTGCTGATGCCCCGTGACGACCGCGCGCACTTTCCCGCTCGCCTCCAGCACCTTTCGCACGGCCTCCGCGTTCTTCATGAGGTGGTGTCTCTCGGATGCCGGGTCAAGCCGCTGGTGGACGAACACCACGGCATGCTTCCCCGCCGAGGCGAGCTCGCGTTCCAGCCAGGCAAGCTGCTCCGGCGGGATGTTGGCGTCCGTCCATGGATTGCTCTTGGAGTAGTGCTTCATCTTGCCCGTGAAACACCCGTCGAGGACGATGAACGAGACGCCGCCGTATGCAAACGAATACCAGCCCTTGTCCATGACCTTGCCGCCGTTCGGCGTCCGTGCGAGGAATTCCGCCGGCGTGATGCAGTCGCAGTCGTGGTTGCCGACCACATGGTAGCGTGGACCATTGAACCTGGCGAATGCCTTTTCAACCTCTTCAAGCCGTTTGATGGTTTCGTCGTGGCCGTTGGAGTTGTCCTTGAAGTCCCCCAGCTCGATGGCGAAATCTGGCTTGAGCACGTTGAACAGATCCACGGCCTCGTCGAGCTTGCGCACCGAATCGCCGTAGTGCCGATGTCCCAGCGGCTTCAGCGCGGCGTAGTGCAGGTCCGTCACCATGCCAAACCGCACGAGTGGGCGCCCCTTCGGCGCCTCCTCGCCGTACAGCCGAACGCCCGTCAACAACACCGTGCCACCTGCGGCGCAAATGAATTCTCGTCTTGTCATCTTCCCTCCTCAGCAGCGCACGAGGTATCGTGCGGCTTGGCCATCGCACGAAAACGCGTTGCGCCTATCGCTCCAGCTGTTCAATCAACTTGGGGATGATTTCCAGGGCATCACCGACGATGCCGAGGTCAGCCACGCCGAAGATCGGCGCGTGGGGGTCGATGTTCACGGCGATGATCGTGTCGGCTCCGCGTATGCCCTCCAGATGCTGGATGGCGCCGGAGATGCCGAAACAGAGGTAGAGCTTCGGGGCCACGGTCTTGCCTGTCTGGCCCACCTGTCGCGTCGCGGGACACCACCCGGCGTCCACGCACGCACGCGAGCAGGAGACCTCACCGCCGAGCAGTTCCGCGAGGCGCGCGAGCAGCTTGAAGTTTTCCGCGCCCTTGAGACCGCGTCCGCCCGAGACGAGCACGTCATACGCGGCGATGTCCACCGCATCGGGGTCGCGCACAGTCTTCACGAGCTTCGTCTGCGGCGCAATCAGCTTGAGCGCCTCCGCGAGGATGGTGCCCTTGCGCTTGGGGTAGGGCTCGCCCTTCTTGAAAACTTTCGGACGCACGGTGGCCATCTGCGGACGGTGGTTCGGCGTCATGATGGTGGCCATGATGTTGCCACCGAACGCGGGGCGCGTTTGGTGCAGGAGCATCTGGAGCGCGCCCGTATCCTTGTTCTTCGTCTCCTCGATCTTGAGCATCGTGCAATCGGCCGTGAGGCCGGTACGCACCTTCACCGCCACGCGTGCGAAGAACGCGCGCCCCACGGCGGTGGCGCCGGCCAGAATCACCTCCGGCTTGTGCTTCTCGACAAGCTGCGCCACAGCGTCCACGTAGACGTTCGCCTCGTAGTCCGCGAGGTTGGGGTCGTCGACCTTGTAGACCACGTCCGCGCCAGCGGCGACGAGCGCCTGCTCGGCCGTGGCGGGGAGGTTGCTACCAAGCAGCACGGCGCACACCTTCGCGCCGCCGCCGCGCTGGGTCTTCAGCTCCTGCGCCTTTGCGAGCAGCTCGAACGCGACGTCGGCCACGACGCCGCCGTGCTGTTCGGCAAACACCCAGATGTCCTTGTAGGATTCGATGTTCGCCGTGCCGTAGACCTGCTGCTTCACCTCGGAGATGGCCTTGAACGGACACGCCTTCACGCACGCGGAACACGCCTTGCACGCGCTCGCATCAACAACCGCAATCTTGCCGACCTTGTTCGCGCCGGGCTTGTCGACCATCGAAAGCGCGCCGAAGCCGCAGCCCTTCACGCACTTGCCGCAGCCTTTGCAGGCGGCAAGGTCAATCTTAATCGGGGCTTCAGCCATGTTTCACCAGGCCTTTCTTCTCGAGAAAATCGGAAATGGCGCGCGCACCCGCAGACGCATCGCCGCGCGCGTCCACCTTTTCACCGCCGCCCTTCGTGGGAGGCGGGAAGATCGTCACGACCTTCGTGGGCGAACCCGTAAGGCCGATCCAGAGGGGATTCGCCTCCACCGCCTTTTCATCCAGCACCGTGACGGACGCCTTCGCGGCGTCCATCCAGCCGGCGAGCGAGGCGAAGCGCGGCGTGGAGGCCTCCTTCACCACCGTCATCACGGTGGGCAGGGCGCCCTCGATGACGGCTGTGCCGTCGTCCATGAGTGACTCCACCGTGAACCGACCGTTAGCCACATCCAGTTTTTTCACGTATGTTACAAGTGGTACGTTAAGAAACTCGCTCACGCCAGGGCCGACCTGGGCGGTATCGCCGTCAATCGCCTGCTTGCCGAAGAGGACGAGGTCGGGCGTCTTGCCGCCACAGGCCTTCTTGATGGCCTGCGACAGCGTGTAGCTCGTCGCGAGGGTGTCCGCCCCGCCGAAGGCGCGCGACGACACGAGGAACGCGTCGTCGGCGCCGCGGGCGAG